>CAZFQH010000012.1:0-1013 GCA_964520805.1 uncultured Acidobacteriota bacterium
CCCCCGGTCGGTGAAACCAAGGAACAGGAGCGAGCGCGCAAGGCGGAAGAAAAGGCCCGCATCGAGGCCGAAACCGCACGGAAGCAGGAAGATGACCGCCTCCGCGCGCAGGAAGCGAAAGACGCGGAACGCCGGCGGAAGGATGAAGAACGCGCCCAGCGGGAGGCTCAGAAGGCTCGCGAACGAGAGGACAAGGCCCGGGCGGAGGCGCTGAAGAAGGAACAGCAAGAAGCGGAGAAAGCCGCCAGGAACGTCCGCTCGTCCACTCCCGAGGAGACGAGGCCCAAGGCGGAAGCGCCCGCAGTCGCTCCGGTGGCGACTCCCGCGGCCGTCGCTGTGGAGGGTTCCGACCTGCCCGCCACCGGCATCCCCCTGAGCAAGGATGAAGAGAAGCTACGCAAGGAATTGGTCAAGCGGATCGAGAAGGCCAGAACGGAGCGCGATCGACTCAACCGGGAGGCCGAAGAGGCCGAGCGCCTGGCGCGCAACGCGCGCACCGCCGCGAGTGACGGACAGAGGGTTTACGAAGCGCTCGCGACCGGACTCGAGGTGGAAGATGTGGCACCGCCCCCTTCACCTTCGTCCACGGAGGAAGCGCCAAAGCGAAACCGATTCCAGACCAAAGCCGACGAGAAGGTGGTGGCTCTAAAAACCTCGCCGCAGAACGCGCCCGATCCCCTTCGTATCGCGCTCGACCTCAAGCACGCTGAGCCCGAAGTCCGCGAACGCGCGGCTTTTTCTCTCGCGTCGCTCGGACCGGAGGCGCGTCCCGCCACCCGCGCCTTGATGGCCGCTCTCGCGGATTCGAGCGCGGCGGTGCGAACCGCCGCCGCCCAGGCTCTGGGCCGGATCGGACCCGGGGCTTCGGCCGCATTCGCGCCGTTGTCCGCGGCCTTGACCGATCCGGATCCTGCCGTGAAGAACGCGGCCCAGGCGGCCCTGCTCGCGATCCAGGGGCGGTAGTCAGCGCCGCGGAACCTTTTGCTGAAAGCGTGGGATCCAGGGGCTTGCGC
>CAZFQH010000012.1:1113-23641 GCA_964520805.1 uncultured Acidobacteriota bacterium
CCCCGGATGACGATGACCCGTGCGGCTCAGAACTCCCTACGACCTTCCAGGGCACCGAAGCGTTTCTGAAGCGTGGGATCCAGGGGCTTGCGCCCCCGGATGACGATGACCCGTGCGGCTCAGAACTCCCTACGACCTTCCAGGGCACGGGTCATCGTCACCTCATCCGCCCATTCGAGGTCGGATCCTGCGGGGATGCCGGTGGCGATGCGGGTGACCTTGACTCCGAGATTTCGCAGCAGCCGCGCGAGGTAGATGGCCGTTGCTTCGCCCTCGACCGTCGGTGAGGTCGCAAGAATCACTTCGGTTGCAAGCCCCTCCCGCACGCGGTCCAGCAACCCCTGAATCCTGAGTTCGTCAGGGCCGATGCCCTGAATCGGTGAGAGGGCCCCATGAAGAACATGGTAACGGCCGCGGTACCCGCCGCTGCGATCGACCGCCATGATGTTCCCGGGCTCCTCCACCACGCAGACCACGGAATCCATGCGGGACGGGTCGGTGCATATGAAACAGACCGGCCGGTCCGTGAAGGCATTGCACCGTTCGCACAAACCGATGCTGGCGGAGAGAGTCTCTATAGCCTGGGCCAGCCGTTTGTTGTCCTCGGATCGGCCCTTGAGCAGGAAGAAAGCCACGCGTTGCGCAGACTTGGGGCCGAGGCCCGGCAGCCGGCGCAGCTCTTCGATCAGACGGGCGATGGGTTCCGGGTAGTCCATTCTCGGGAGTTGCCTAAGGCAACAAGTCTAAGGGGCAGCAGGTGTATCCTTCATGCTGATCTCATGGCTTGGCCCTGCGCCCTCTTCGGGGCGTCTTTTGGGTGTTTGGAAGTTCGGAACCGCCAGGAGCGAAGTGTTTTTAAGGAGTTTTGGATGGCTGGGCCCGATATTGTCATGTACGAGGTGGAGTTCAACCAGATCAAAACGATCCTGGCGAAACTCCGCACCGACAGCAACGCACAGGTCGTCTTTCTGGTTGATAAGAACGGCCAGCAGATCGCAACCGCCGGGGACGTGGAGAACATTGACACCACCTCCCTCGCCTCGCTGACTGCCGGCAACGTGGCCGCGACCGACGGTCTCGCCAAGCTCATTGGGGAACGTGAGTTCTCAATCCTGTTCCACGAGGGAGAGAAGGACAACATCCACATCTCGATCGTGGCCTCCAGGGTCATTCTCGTGGTGATCTTCGACGAACGGTCGTCTCTGGGTCTGGTGCGGTTGCGCGTGAAACGGGCCTCGGCCGAACTCGCCGAAGTTTTCGCGGGCCTGCTCGCCAAGATGGAAACAGAGAAAGCCAAGGGTGCCGCCTCGGAACACGCCACTCCGTTTTCCGAAATCACGGATGACGACATCGATGCTTTGTTCGGGTAAGCCGAAGAACCGCCACCGAATAGAGACACTCCAAGAAAACCCGCGATGACTTTCATCAACTATGCGTCTCGTGAGATCAACTGCAAGATCGTCTACTACGGTCCCGGACTCTGCGGAAAGACCACGAATCTCCAGCACATCTACGACAAGAGCAACATCGGGACGAAAGGCAAGCTCATCTCGCTCGCCACGGAAACCGATCGCACCCTCTTTTTCGACTTCCTCCCGCTTGAGCTCGGCACGGTTCGGGGATTCAAGACCCGGTTTCACCTGTACACGGTCCCGGGTCAGGTCTTTTACGACGCCTCGCGAAAGCTGATCCTGAAAGGCGTCGACGGCGTCATCTTCGTCGCCGACTCGCAGGAAGAGCGGATGGACGCGAACGTGGAAGCTCTCGACAATCTGGTCACGAACCTCCAGGGCCAAGGCTACAACTTCAACACCATCCCCTATGTCATCCAGTTCAACAAGCGCGATCTGCCCACGGCCATGTCGGTCGAGGACATGAAGAAGATCCTCTGCCGCCGCAACGAGCCCGTCGTCGAGGCCTGCGCGGCCAAGGGAACCGGGGTCTTCGAAACCCTGCGCGCGGTGGCGAAGGTCGTCCTTCAGGAACTGAACAAGGGTCAATAGGCGCCTCCCAAACGTCCGGCGCAGGCCGGTCGCCGTGCAAAGAGGTACTACATGGCAGAGCCGGAATCCGGAAGAATGCGGGCCATCGAGATCGCCGAACCCGGCGGGCCCGAAGTGCTGCGCCTGACCGAACGGGACATTCCCCGGATCGGCACGTCCGAGGTCCTGATCCGTGTGCTGGCCGCGGGCGTCAATCGCCCCGATATTCTTCAGCGCGAAGGAAAGTATCCCCCCCCCACCGGAGTCACCGATATTCCGGGTTTGGAAGTGGCGGGTGAAGTCGTATCCATCGGCGCGGATGTATCCACGGTCCGAACCGGCGAACTGGTGATGGCCCTGGTGGCGGGCGGAGGCTACGCCGAGTACTGCGTGGCCGCTGCCGGTTCCTGCCTGAGGATTCCCCAGGGGTTTTCGTCGATCGACGCGGCCGCGATCCCGGAGACCTTCTTCACGGTATGGGCGAACGTCTTCGAGTCGGGGCAACTTCTATCGGGCGAGACGTTCCTCGTTCATGGTGGCGGAAGCGGAATCGGAACCGCAGCCATCCAGATGGTGAAGGTTCTGGGCGGGCACCCCTATGCCACGGCGCGGGGGCCAAAAAAATGTGCGGCGGTCGAGGCCATCGGAGCCCTGCGGTGCATCGATTCGACCACCCACGACTTCGTCGCGGACATGAAGGAACTCACCGAGAGCCGCGGCGTGGATGTGATCCTCGACATGCTCGGCGGCGACTACACGAATCGCAACCTCCAGACCCTGTCTTTCGAGGGCCGCCTGGTGCAGATCGCCACACTGCTGGGCGCCAAGTCCGAGATCAACATGGCCATGGTTATGCAGAAGCGCGCGATCATCACCGGGTCGACACTTCGGGCCCGGCCCGATTTCGAAAAAGCCCGCATTGCCCGATCGATCCTCGAACAGATTGTCCCGCACATGGAATCCGGGGGCATCCGCCCGGTCATTCACATGACGTTCCCGATCGAAGCCGCGGCCAAGGCCCACGCCCAGCTGGAAGAGGGCCACGCGATCGGGAAGATCGTCCTTACCATCGACTAGCAGTCCGTGGTGAAAGTCGACCGCGAACGAAAGCGAGAGATTTTTCGTCAGATCAAGGCGACAAACCGCAGGAATACCGGGAGTATTTCGAGGTTTGGCAACGCCGAGCTCTGCGGAAAAGATCCGCTTTCGACGCGGAGGGACTTTCGCCACGGCTGCTCTAGGCGTGCGGCAGAGGAAATAGCTCAGGTCCCCCAAGGCGAGGCTTCGCGCTCCAACGAGCGGCGGTCCGCGATGAGGGCCGGTTGTTCGATCATTGGTGCATACGGGCCAAATGGACTATTGATCAGGATGGGGCGCGAGCCGTAGCGTCCCCTTTATGGGACAAGTGCCGCTGCCCGATCACAAGTTCTCGGCGGCCTATCCGTGGCCGTCCACAGCCGCCACGGCACCTCATCACAAGCGCTCGGCCCCCGCCATCCTCGGCTTCTGGATGATCGACGCGGTTGTGCACGCCTATCGATAGGAGATTTTCATGGTCGTCCTGATCGTCCTCGTAACCTTCGTCATCTTCGTTCTGGTGGATCTCCTCTTGCGGCTGACCCTCAAGAGACTGGAGGAACAGAAGGTCCGTCGGGCACGGGAAGAGGCTCTTTCCGTGGGACTTCGCCTGGATTTCACCGACGAGGCCCCGAGTCTCAAGCGGGTGGACGTGAAGAGCCCCAAGGCCCGCATCCTCGCGGTGGACGACGAGTCCATTGTGCTCGACAGCTTCCGGAAGATACTGGTGGTGGCCGGCTACTCCGTGGACACGGTTCTGACCGGGCCCGAGGCTTTGGGGCTCGTCCGCAAGAACCACTACGACTTCGTTTTTACCGACTTCAAGATGCCCGATATGGACGGCGTCGAAGTGACGAAGGCGGTTAAACATCTCCGTCCCGATGTCGACGTCGTGATGATCACGGGGTACGCGAGCATCGAGTCTGCGGTCGAGACGATGAAACACGGGGCGATGGACTACGTTCAGAAGCCGTTCGCCGAAGACGAACTGGTCGAGCTCGTGAACAAATTCGTCGTCCGCCGTCAGGCGCGACTGGAGAAGGAGATCGAACCCGCGATCCGCCTCGTCACTCCGTCGGTGCGGGAATCGGAATCCCCCCACGAGGTGAACGTTCCCGCGGGGATTTTCGTCTCCCCCGCGCACGCCTGGGTCGGCGTTCACATGAACGGCCTGGTCCGGGCGGGAATCGACGACTTCACCCAAAAAACGATCGGCCGCATCGATGCGGTTGAACTGCCGGCGGCGGGGGCTTCGATCCGAAAGGGCGAGACACTCTTCACGCTCCGACACGGGAGTCATCGACTGGACGTGCCGTCGCCGGTCAGCGGCCGGGTTCGAGGCGTGAACTCGGAACTGCGGGACCGCCCGGACTTGATCAAGCTCAAGCCCTACCAGTTGGGCTGGGTCTGCACCATGGAGCCAAGCGATCTCAACCGCGATCTCGGGGAACTGAAGATCGGGTCGGACGCGGTGTCCTGGTACCGAGAGGAAATCGCTCGCTACGGCGAGTTGATCCGCTCCGCGTTGCGCGC
This sequence comes from uncultured Acidobacteriota bacterium, assembly GCA_964520805.1. Taxonomy (GTDB): domain Bacteria; phylum Acidobacteriota; class Vicinamibacteria; order Fen-336; family JAGNNV01; genus JAGNNV01. Next base: position 5,706 of record CAZFQH010000012.1, read on the forward strand.
ACGCGAAGCCGACGGCAAGAACGCCCCCCACCGCCCGAACGCGGAACTGGACGAGGTGACGTGGGAAGTGTTCGAACACGCCTTCGCGCGACCCTAGTTTTAAGGTAAGCGGCCGCGCCCAGAGTCATGGCGCGCACCGAGGTGCCAACATGAAGATGCGAATCAAAGACCTTGCCGCCCTCGCGGCGCTGGGGCTACCGCTTCTCTTCTGCACGCGGGGAGCGCCTTCGAATCCGACGTCGCCCGTGCCGATCACCGGAGCGAAAAGTCCCGAAACCAACGAGGCGGTGGCGCGATCTGCGGTGGGGGCCGCGAACTTCCCTCACGAGAAACACTTCACCGAACTCGAAATCGCCTGCTCCCAATGCCATCACGAGACAAACGCGAAGCCGCTCAAGGTCCCCCACCCGGAATACTTCCACGACCTCTGGATCGACTGCGGAATCTGCCATCGCCCCGAGGGCCAGCCCGCCCTCGAACCTCAGGCCTGCTCGACCTGCCACCATGCCCAGAACGGGAATCTCGCGGATGAGACTCTGAGCGCCAAGGTCGTCATTCACAAAAACTGCTGGTCCTGCCACGAAGTGGCCACAGGATCCGCGGCCAGCACGTCCTGCAAGGGCTGTCACACGCCCGGGAGCTGAACATGGACAGACGGAGTTTTCTGAAAACGAGCGGGGCCATCGGTGCCACCCTCGCCTGCGGAAAGGCCCACGCCGCGGGTCCGGACCCCGAAGCGGCCAGGGAGTTTGTCGGCGTGCTCGTCGATACCACGCGCTGCATCGGCTGCCGGTCCTGCGAAGTGGCCTGCGGAAAGGCCAACTCGATGCTGGTTCCCGATGTCGAGAATGATGGGGCGCTCGAGAAGGAGCGCTCGACGAGTGAAAAGCAATGGACGGTGGTCAACCGCTACAAGACCACTAAAGGTGACGTGTTCGTGAAAAAGCAGTGCATGCACTGCTGGCAGCCGGGCTGCACCGCGGCCTGCCTCACCAACGCGATGTTCAAGACCCGGGAGGGGCCGGTGATCTGGCGCGCGGACAAGTGCATGGGTTGCCGGTACTGCATGGTGTCGTGCCCCTTCAACATCCCGAAGTTCGAGTACAACGAATGGAACCCCGACATTCAGAAGTGCACGATGTGCTACTCGCGACTCCAGGAGGAAAAGAGTCCCGCTTGCGTTTCGGCCTGCCCCTCCGACGCACTCATGTTCGGCCCCAAGCGGGACTTGATGGAGATCGCGCGCGTTCGCATCTACAACCATCCCACCCAGTACGTGCGGCACATCTACGGTGAACACGAAGTGGGGGGTACGGGATGGCTCTACCTGTCCGCGGTTCCCTTCGAACAGATAGGCTTCCGTGCCGATCTTGGAACCACTCCTTATCCCGAGTATACGAAGGAGTTTCTCTATTCGGTTCCGATCCTCGACTTCGGCCTGCCCACGCTGCTCGTCGGCCTGAAGCTGCTGACCGATCAGGTCGCGCGCAAAGATCACGATTCCGAGGATGGCGAGGTCTGACATGAGCACCACCGCTACCGCGTTGAGTCCTTCGAATGGCGCTTCACGTCTCCTCCGTTTTCTCCTCGACGAGTTGAAGCCCCGACCGCCGTTCTTCACTCCTTTCAACCTGATCTCCGTACCGATCGTATTGGTGGGCCTGGTGATCCTGGCCATCCGCTTTACCCAGGGGCTCGGATCGGTCACCAATCTCAACCAGGACTTCCCGTGGGGTTTCTGGATCGGCTTCGACGTGGTGACGGGGGTCGCCCTCGCGGGCGGCGCTTACGTGGTCACATTCGTCGTCTATGTGCTGAAGGTCGAGCGCTATCACCCGATCGTCCGCGTGACGGTGCTGAATGGCTTCCTCGCCTACGTCTTTTACGCCGGCGGCCTAGTGCTCGACCTCGGGAAGCCCTGGCACATCATCAACCCGATCATCGGGAACTCGTTCGGCTACAACTCGGTTCTCTTTCTGGTTGCCTGGCACTTCGTTCTTTACATGGTGGCGGAGTTCATCGAGTTCTCCCCCGCCATCGCCGAATGGATGGGCGCTCGCCGCCTCCGCCGCTTCCTGCAATCCATCACCGTGGGAACGGTGATCGCCGGCTTCACGATTTCCACTCTCCATCAGGCGGGCCTCGGCGCTCTCTTCCTGATGGCGAAGGGCAAGATCCATCCCCTCTGGTACACCGAGTTCATGCCGGTCCTCTTCTTTGTGTCCAGCATCTTCGCCGGCCTGTCGATGGTCATCGTCGAGGGCACGCTCAGCCATCGCGTCCTGAAGGACCACATGGATGAAGAGCATGGCGCTTTCGACAAGTTGATCTTCGGCCTGGCCCGGGGCGCCGCGCTTTCGCTCTTTGCCTACTACTTCTTCAAGTCCCTCATCTTCATCCACGAGCATCACTGGAACCTGATGGGCGACTTCTGGGGGAACTGGTATCTCCTGGAAATCCTCGGCCTCACTCTCGTGCCCTGCGTGATGTTCGCCTACGGCATCCGGCACCGCTCTCTCGGGGTGGTGCGGGCGGCCGCGGTGCTGGCCATCCTGGGAGTCATTCTCAACCGGCTGAACATCTCAGTGATCACCTTTAACTGGTTCCTTCCGAACCACTACTATCCGTCCTGGCAGGAACTCTGGATCACCGCGATGATTATCTGTTGCGAGATCTGGGTGTTCCGGTTCGTGGTCACGAGGATGCCAGTGCTGCGCAAAGCCCGAGACTTCGACTAGGAGGCACCATGGAGTCCTACACCTACGTCAACATCTTCGAGACCAAAGGGCTCGAGAACCTCCTGGTGCTGAGTTTTCTGGTCATGCTGGTTTTCCTGATCAAGTACATCAGCGGTCCGGACAAGAAGGGTTGAGGATGTTCTCCAAGGTCTCTCACAAGCTCATCGTGGGAGTGGCGGGAGTGGCCCTCGTGATCATTGGCATCTTCGCCTGGGTGATTCTGGACTCCCAGCAGCGCCTCCTCCTCGCAGACCTTGAGCGCAGCGCCAATCAACTCTCGGCGACGATCAAGAGCAGCACGCGCGACGACATGATGCTGAACCGGCCGGAAGCGGTGCATCGAATGATCAGCACGATCGGAGCCCAGGAAGGAATCGACAAGGTGCGCATCTTCAACAAGGAAGGACGGATCATTCTTTCCACCGATGAAAGCGAGAAGGGCCGCATGGTCGATAAGAAGACCGAGGCCTGCTACATGTGTCACACCGCCGACCAGCCCCTCGAACGGGTGCCGATTTCGGAGCGCGTGCGCGTGTTCGGCAACCGCGATGGCCCGAAGACCTTCGGGATCATCGACCCTATCTACAACGAACCCGGCTGCTGGCAGAGTTCCTGCCACGCCCACCCGGAGACCCAGAAGGTCCTGGGCGTCCTCGACATCACCATGTCGATGGCCGACGTGGAAGGGGCGGCGCGAGCGGGTCAGATGCGTCTGCTCACCTTCGCTCTGATCGCGATCGCCGCCACCAGCCTGATGATCTATTGGCTGGTCGGTCGCATCGTGCTCCGGCCGGTCGGAAAGATCGTGGCGGTGACCAGGATGGTGGCGGCGGGCGATCTGTCGCACCAGGTGGAGACGGGAAACCGCGATGAGATCGGCAAACTCGCGGAGTCTTTCAACGACATGATGCAGAAGCTTGCAGACGCCCAGCGACAGCTTCTGCAGGCCAACAAGCTCGCGTCGGTGGGGCGGCTGGCCGCGGGTGTGGCCCACGAGATCAACAATCCCCTGACCGGAGTCTTGACCTATTCGAGCTTCCTTTTGAAGCGGGCGGTGGCGGACTCCGAACTCAAGGCCGACCTCGAAGTAATCGTGCGCGAGACCAAACGTTGCCGCGAGATCGTGAAGGGACTGCTCGATTTCTCGCGGCAGTCGGTCTCCGAACGGCGAGAGGCCTCCATCAACGACATCGTGCGCGACGCCTGCCGGATCGTGAAGAATCCCCTCTCGATGCAAAAGACCAAGATCACGCTCGAGCTGGGGGAGAACTTGCCCCTGGTCTACGCGGACGCCGGCCGAATGGAGCAGGTTCTCGTCAACCTGCTCGTGAACGCGGGCGATGCCATGCCGGAAAAAGGCGGAACCATCACCGTGACCACCGATATCCTGGGCGATGCCGTCCGAGTGCGCGTCGCCGACACCGGCTGCGGGATCGAAGCCAAGGATCTTGACAAGATCTTCGAGCCGTTCTTCAGCACCAAGGGAACCCGCGGCAACGGCCTGGGTCTTGCGATCGTGTGGGGCATCGTCGAGGGGCATGGCGGTCGCCTCACCGTGGACAGCATTGTGGGCCAGGGAACCACCTTCACGCTTTTGATGCCTCTGACCCCGCTTCCGATCGCAGAATCACGACCCCGACCCCTGCCATGACGAAGTCCGTGAAGGTTCTGGTCGTCGACGACGAGCCGGTCATTCTTGAATCTGCGAAGAAGATCCTCGGCTTCTTCGGTCTGGATGTGCTCACCGCGGCGGATGGGGAAGCGGGACTGAAGACGCTGTCCACCGAGGCCCCTGATATCGTGATCACCGACTTGGTTCTTCCAGGGATCTCCGGGATCAATCTGCTCGAGACCGCTTTGGATCACGATCCCGGTGTCGTGGTCATCCTCACTACGGGCTATTCGACCGTGGAAAACGCGGTCGCGGCCTTGAAACGCGGGGCCTTCGATTTTCTGCCGAAACCCTTCACCTGTGACGAGCTTCTGAGTTGCGCGATGCGCGCCCGTCGCGCGGTCGAGGCGCGTCTGGTTCTGCGCGCCCACCGCCCTGACCCCAAACGGCGAGGAGACTTTCGGCTGGGCCTGCAGACCTGGGCGCGCCCGGAACCGGACGGAACCGCCCTCCTCGGCGTGACGGAGCTGGAACTCGAAACCATCGACACCCTGGAAGCCATCGACCTTCAGGACATCGGCTCCGAACTGCGCCAGGGGGGTCGGCTGGCCGGCTTGACCACTCGGGAGGCCATCACCCACAACCTCTGGTCGCCACTGGGGGGCCGGGTGCTCGCACACAACGAGGCCCTGAAGAACGAGCCTGAAACACTGCGCCACAACCCCCAGGCCTGGATCGTGCGCATCCGGCCGGCCGATCTGGACGCCGAACTCGCGAATCTGATCGAGGCCTGAATTCAGCCCCGCTCGTCGCTCTCGGGTTCGAGGCCCGGAATCGCGAGCTGCCTGGGAACCTGCGAGATCGTTTCGACTTCGGGGATATCTTCCCCTGCGGCTGCCCCGAGGTCTTTGAACCGGCGGGCCTGGACGAGTACGCGGCTCTCGATCGAACCCACGGCCTTGTTGTAGGCCAGGGTGGCCCTGCCGAGGGCTTCGCCTATGCCGTTCATGTGATTGGCCATCACGCTGATCCGGTTGTAAAGCTCCTTCCCGAGTTCGCTGATCTGCTCGGCGCTTTCCGCGATGCGCTCCTGGCGCCACCCGTAGGCCGCACCCTTCAACAAGGAGAGGAGCGTCATGGGACCGGCGGGAATCACGTTCCCCTCGACCGCGTCATCCAGGAGCGAGGGATCGGCCTGCACCGCGTCGGCAAAAGCACTCTCGATAGGGACGTACATGACCACGAAATCTGGGCTGCTCGAGAGTTGGTCGGCGTAGGACTTGTCGGACAGCTCGCCCACGTGTTTCCGTAGTTGCCTCGCGTGGTGCTGGATCAGTTCCCGGCGTGAGTTCTCGTCCCTCGCATCCTTGGCGTCGAGATAGGCAGAGAGCGGCACCTTGGCGTCGACCACCACGGTTTTCCCGCCCGGCAGGTGAACGATGAGGTCGGGGCGGAGACGGCCGTCCTCCCCTTGAATGGTCGACTGTTCGACAAAGTCGCAATGCTGGACCATGCCGGCCATCTCGACCACGCGTCGCAACTGGAATTCGCCCCATCGGCCCCGGACGCTCGGCGCCCGCAGCGCCGTAACCAGTTTCTCGGTTTCGCCGCGGAGCAAGGCCTGCCCCTCTTTGAACAAGGCGAACTGTTCGGACAGCCCTGAATAGGCTTCGGTACGTTTGTGCTCGAGGTCATGGACATGGGTTTCGAACCGGGACAACGACTCACGGATGGGCGATACGAGTTGCGCGAATGTGGTCTCTTTGGCGGCGAAATCCCGGAGCGCGCTTTCGCGAAACTGGCCGAACGTGGCCTGGGCCTGATCGAGAAAGGCGGCACGGCTCTGGTCGAGCGCTTCCATCGACAGGGCCTGAAAGGCATCCTTCATCGAAGTCTCGGCCCGCGCTATCACTTCAAGTTTTCCCGCCGCCGCTCTTTCCGACTCCGAGAGTCGGGTCAGCACCTCGGCCATCCGCACCTGAGCCTCGCCGAGCCGTGCTTCCCGCTCTTCGATACGAACGCGCGCGGCCGACAGTTCGCGCTCAAGCACGGGAACCCTCTGAGCCTGCGCCTCGAAGCGGGCCCGGTCGGTGGCTAGCCTGGAGGCCGCAACCGTCGTGATCGCCTGCTCGGCCGACTGCCCCAGTTTTCGCCCCAGAAGGAAGGCGGCCACCGCCACGACGGCCAGGACCAAAAGGAAGCCAAAGAAAAAGGAGGGAGAGGGAACCATCTCGAACCGAAGTCTAGTGAAAGGGGTGCGGGGAGCGGGTCCAAACAAAAGCCACCTTGTTTGGGCTCCTCAAAACCCTCAGTTAGATTGCCGTCGACCATGGTCCTTCGAATCGCCCTCTGCCTCCTTTTGTGCCTCGTGGGCGGTGGCCTCGCCCTGGTTCTTCTCTCCACTCACTATGGAGTCCCCCTGCTGGGCGAAGCCACCCTGGCCGTTTGCGGAGCGGGTGGAGGGTGCGACGTCGTGTCGCAGAGCGAGTACTCGGCGGTCTTCGGTCTGCCTCTGGCCGCCTGGGGTCTCTTCTTTTATGGCTCTCTTCTTGCCCTTTTGGCACCCACGTTGTTTTCGCGGACCGAAGAAGGAACCGACCCCGGGCCTGCTTTCGCCTTCCTCCTCGTCGCCCTGGCCCTGGCCATCGACGTCGTCCTGCTGGGTCTTCAGGTGGCCGTCATCAAGGCCTTTTGCCGCTTTTGCCTGGCGACCTACGTGGTGAATCTGGGTCTTTTGGCCGGTCTCTGGCCATACCGGCGATTCGGCGTGGCCTTGAACTTCCTGTTCACCCGGCAGTCGCGGCGCGCTCTGGCCGCGTGGGTTGTGGGAAGTCTCGCGGTGGGTGCGGCTGCAGCGGCCGGCAACGCTGCCCTCACGGATCGCAAGGCGCTTGCGAGCAGCTCGATCCTGGGCATTCCCACTCTGATCCAGGCCCCGGCCCCGCCCGCCGAGAAGGGATCGGTTGAGGAGCGCCTCGCGCAGGCCCAGGCCGAGGCCAGGATGTGGAAAGACACTCTTGACGACGAAAGACGTCGTGAGGAGTATCTCGAAAAGAAGGCGAGGGACCAGTTCAACGGCGCCGAAGTTGTGTCCCTCGATGTCTCTCGCTCGGTGGCCCTGGGAGCCAAGGACGCGCCCATCGCGGTGGTGAGCTTCTCGGATTTCATGTGTCCTTTCTGCCGGGACCTGGCCTTGGGCCTCAAGAACTACCTCCCCAACTCGGGCGAACGAGTCCGAGTCCACTACAAACACTTCCCTCTCGACACCGCCTGTAACTCCCTGGTCGGCCGAACCGTCCACCAGGGGGCCTGCGAGCTGGCTCGCGGAGGGATCTGCGCGGAAGAAAGCGGGCGCTTCTGGGACTACCACGACCGCGTTTTCGCGCAACCCTGGACCCAACCCGCGACCCGTCAGGACGTGCTGCGCCTAGGCGGAGAGTCGGGCCTCGACTCGGCCCGTTTCGGGTCGTGTCTGGATTCGGCCGCGACCCGGGGCCGGCTCACTCGCGAAATCGAGGAGGGCGGTCGCGTGGGGGTCGGCTCCACGCCTACAATCTTCATGAACGGTAGAAAGCTGAAGTCCGCGAATGTGTTCTTCCTGGCCTTGGAGGAAGAGAGAAAGCGACTCAATCTTCCCCCCCTGCGTCCGCCCGCCCCCTGAGACGAAACTTAGTCTTTTGCCGTCCGAGGAGAAAAATCATGACGAGCACCGCTCTCCATCCTCCCGACCAGATTAACGTCGGGAAACTCGAGATCAAGATCACCTCGGTTCCCCGCACCCGGGTCCTGCCTCTCGCCGCCGAACTAGGTTTCGGCCGGATTTTTACCGACCACATGTTCGCGATGGACTACGAAGAAGGCCGGGGGTGGTTCGATGCCCGCATTGTTCCTTACGGCCCCATCGCTCTTGATCCTGGCGCTTCCGTCCTCCACTACGGCCAGGCCATGTTCGACGGCCTCAAGGCCTTCCGCGGCCGGGATTCCAAAGTGCGCCTGTTCCGCGGCCGGCGCCACGCCGCCCGTTTGAGCGATGGCGCTCCCCGCCTGGGGATGGTGGCGCCCGACGCGGAAACCGTCCACGACGCCATGTGCGCCCTGGTTGACTTCGAACGTGATTGGGTTCCGAGCGAGCCGGGAACGGCTTTGTACCTGCGACCGACCCTGATCGGAACGGAAGGATTCCTCGGCGTTCGCGCTTCGAAGCGCTATCTTTTCTTCATCATCCTGTCTCCGGTGGGGGCCTACTACCCGGAGGGCATGAAACCGGTGAGGATCTGGGTCGAAAAGGAGTACATCCGGGCGGCCAAAGGCGGTCTGGGCGCGGTGAAAGCGGGAGCCAATTACGCGGCCAGCCTGTTCGCGGCGACGGCGGCCCAGAAGCGGGGCTACGCCCAGGTGCTGTGGCTCGATGCGCTCGAGCATCGTTACTGCGAAGAAGTGGGAGTCATGAATCTGTTCGTTCAGTTCAATGACGAAATCGTGACCGCGCCCATTGGTGGAACCATCCTGTCGGGAGTGACCCGGGACAGCGTCATCACCCTCCTTCGCGAGTGGGGCTATACCGTGAACGAACGCCGCTACGCCTTTTCCGAAATCGAAGAGGCAAAGAAGAACGGAACCCTCGGAGAAGTCTTCGGCACCGGCACGGCTGCGGTGATATCGCCCGTGGGGGAATTCGGCCAGACCGACGGAGTGCTTCAGACTTCGGATGGCTCGATCGGTCCGCTCGCCCAGAGGCTCTACACCGCCCTCACCTCGATCCAATACGGCGAGAGTCCGGATCCCTTCGGGTGGACCGAGGAAATCACTGGAGTTGCGTAAACTCACCGACCTTCGCAGATCTCAAGACGACTTCACCAACATCCTCGCAGGAACCATGAAATCTCTTCGCCTCCCCGCCCTTTTCGCCGTCATCGCCGTTTCCGGCCTCGCCATCGCCCAGGAAAAGGCCAAGCCGGCGTCAGCTCCCTCTGCACCCGCTCCGGCCGCCGAGCAGAAGTACAAGACCAACGTCAAGGGTCCCACGGACGCCCCCATCAAGGTGGTCGAGTTCGCCGACTTCATGTGCGGCGGATGCCAGGCCGCGGCCGGCGCTCTTCGCGCCTACTTCGCCCAGCAGGGTCCGGACATCAACCTGACCTTCAAGAACTTTCCTCTCGAACAGACCTGCAACCCAGGCGTTGGCAAGACGATTCACACCGGGGCTTGCGAACTGGCCCTCGGTGCCATCTGCGCGGCCGAGCTTGAGGCGTTCTGGCCCTATCACGACCGCATCTTTTCCCGAGCCTGGCAGGTGGCGACGCGCAAGGACGTCATTGACAACGGTGTAGCGGTCGGCATGAACAAGGCGAAGCTCGAGGCCTGTATGGCTTCGCCCGCCGCGAACTCCAAGCTCGCCCTCCAGATCAAGGAAGGGTTTGAGGTCAAAGTCGAAGTGACCCCAACCCTTCTGGTGAATGGAAAGAAGCTTTTGGCCACCAATCAGTTCGCGAACGTCGTCGAAGAGGAACGCCGGAAAATCGCGGCCGCGAAGAAGTAAGACCAGTCCTCAGGGCTTCTGGGCCACTACGAGGAGACGCGAGGGCAAAAGCACGCTGCGCACCACCCGGACCTTCCTGAATCCGGCCCGGGTGAGCCACGAAGAGTAGTCGGATCCGGAAAAGCAGGCGCTGTTCGATGTGATTCTGAAGAAGAGGGCCGCCGCGTCTCCCGCCGCCTCGGGTGGGGCGTGCCTCACGGGCGCTTCGATATCGAAGATGCCGATCGATCCTCTCGGGACTAGCGCGCGACCGGCGCGACTGAGTATTTCGAGATTCACCTCGGGGCTGAAGTGATGGAGGATGTTGGCGAGGACCACGACATCCGCTCCTTCGCCATAGTCGTCCCGGAGGATGTCGGTCTGCCGGAACGACACCAAATCCAAGGTGCCCGCCTCGCCGGCAAGCCTCTTCGCCTCGGGTATCGCTTCGGCGCGTTCGAGAACGGTGGAGCGAAGGCCGGGATGAGCGCGACAAAGCGCGGCTCCCACGAGTCCGTGGGAACCGGCCACATCGAGACAAAGCGTCGCCCCTTTTCGCACCGGCAGTTTCGTAGCCACGAATTTGGCGAAATCGCGAGCACCTTCGGCCATGGCCCGCTGATAGAGGCTCCAGTCGGGTTCCTGAAGACTCTGGTGAATCTCCACTCCCTTCCCGCTTCGCAAAACGTCGTCCAGGCGGCTGATCCAATCCCACTGGGGCGCGCCGAAGGCCACGAAGTCTCCAAGGGGTCGCGAGGCCTGAGGCCCGAAGTGTCTAAGCCCCAGACGTGATAGTGACCAGGCGCCGGTTCGAAGCTTCAAGTACCCCATGGACGCCACCAGACGGAGGACGAGATCAAGACAGGACTCGTCGAGGCCGAGATCCCTCGCCAGTTCCGGAGTGGTCAAAGAGGCCGTCCCCAGAGCCTTGAACACACCGCTCCGTCCGGCCGCGATGAGGGCGCGGGACTGAACCGGGGCCACCAGCACGTCGAGCATCGGGTAAGGGACAACCCCAAGAGCCGCGGCCAACCGCTCTTTAAGTCCTTGGGGGATGGTTCCGTAGCGCATGAATCTCTTGAAGCCTCAGTCTGTCATTGCTTCGCGGCAACGCCTCGTCCCGGGCGTGAATTGGAACGTGCCAATTCAAGGATGGAACCTGCGTCGTGCGGTATCTGCGCGCCTGCTAATCTCACAACAACTGCGTCAGTTCCGAGAACCCAAAGAATGATCTACCTGATCCTCGCCTATTGCGTTCTGCAAGTGGTCCTGGGCCTGTGGCTCGGCCGCAAAGTGAGGAGTTCGGGTGATTTCTTCGTGGCGGGGCGGTCCTTGTCTCCCGGGCTTCTCTTCGCCACTCTGGTCGCGGCCAACGTGGGTGCCGGGTCAACGGTGGGGGCGGCCGGCCTTGGCTACAGCAACGGAATCTCCGCATGGTGGTGGGTGGGCTCGGCTGGCGTGGGTTCGCTCATCATGGCTTTCACGGTCGGCCCGAAGATCTGGAAGATCGCGAGCGACCATGGTTTGAAAACCGCGGGCGACTTCCTCGAATGGCGTTTTTCACGGAACCTGCGGGGAGCGGTGTCGTCCCTGCTCTGGGTCGGGACCATCTCGATTCTCTCGGGACAGCTCATCGCCCTGGCCTGGGTGCTGAACGTCGTGGCCGGTCTGGACAAGACCACCGGGGTGATCATCGGTGGCGTCGTCGCCACCATCTACTTCTCCGCCGGCGGCCTCCTCAGTTCGGTCTGGATCAACTTCATGCAGCTTGGCGTCATGATCGCGGGCTTCTTCGCCGCCCTCCCCTTCGCGATGTCGAAGGTCGGAGGCTTCGCGAGTCTGCAGGCCGCGACCGCAGACCCCGCCGGCCTCTGGAACTTCTTCTCGAACGGCACCTCCGGAATCCACTACCTGGCACTGCTCGCCCCCGCCTTCATCATCTCGCCCGGCCTGATCCAGAAGGTCTATGGGGCGCGCGACGCGGGCACGGTCCGCAAGGCGGTGGCCTGGAACGCGGGAGCGCTCTTCATATTCGCGTTCGTGCCTCCGCTGATCGGTCTGCTCGCCCGCGCCCTCCATCCCAATCTCGCCTCCCCCGAACTCGCCATGCCGACGATCTTCATGGAAGACCTGCCCGTGTGGTTCGGCGCCCTCGGCCTCGCGGCCGTAGTTTCGGCCGAGATATCCACGGCCGACGCCGTGCTGTTCATGCTGTCGACATCCCTCTCCCAGGATCTTTACAAGGGTTTTGTCAATAGAGACGCGAGCGACGCTCAGGTGCTTAGGGTGGCGCGGGCGGCCGCAATCGGGGGAGGCATCCTGGGCATCCTGGTGGCCCTCGTGGCCTCGACGGTGATCGGTGCCCTCGGAATCTTCTATTCACTGCTTTCGGTCAGCCTGTTCGTCCCCGTGATCCTCGGCCTCTACGTTCCCACCGCCTGTAGCCGCAACGCCTACGCCGCCATGCTGTTCGGCGTGGGAGTGCTGCTCTCGGTCCATCTCGGCACCGCGGGCAAGGGCTTTGGTATGTGGACGCCCTCGCTTTTGGGCCTGATCGCTTCCTGCGCGGGCGGGGCCCTTTCCCTCCTCTTCTTCCGTCGTCCTCTTCCCGAACCTTCCACTTCAAAGAGCTGAGACAAGACCCAGGACCCATGAACACCGCATCTCTCTTCCGACTCGACTCTAAAGTGGCCGCCATCGTGGGTGCCGGCTCCGGCATCGGCGAGGCGACCGCACGCATGGCCGCCGACCTCGGCGCCCATGTGGTCTGCCTCGATGTGAACGCGGCCAGCGTTGAAGCCACTGCGAACACGATCAAAGTGGCAGGCGGAAAGGCGGAGACCGGCGTGATCGACATCCGCGACGGGGTGGCGGTCAAGAAATGCTTCGATGACATCGCGGGTCGTCTCGGAGCCCTGGATATAGCGGTGTGTACCCCTGCAATCAACGTGCGCAAGAAGATCCTCGACTACACCGAGGAGGAATTCGACCGTGTGATGGCCGTGAACATGCGCGGAAACTTCAACGTCCTGCAGTCCGCGGGCCGGATCATGACCGCGCAGAAAAGCGGCAGCATCGTCTTGTATTCCTCGATCCGCTCCCAGACCGTCGAACCCGGCCAGTCCGCCTATGCCGCCACCAAGGCGGGCATTCTTCAGATGGTGCGGACGGCAGCTTCTGAATTTGGATCCGCGGGCGTCCGTGTGAATGCAATCGGGCCCGGCGTGATCGACACTCCGCTCACCGCGCAGATCAAGAACAACACCGCCTGGTACGAGGCCTACGCGGCCAAGAGCATCATGAACCGCTGGGGCAAACCCGAAGAAGTGGCGGCCGCCACATTGTTCCTGTGCGCGCCCGCCGCGAGCTACATCACCGGCACCATCCTGTTCGTCGACGGCGGCTGGACCGCCCACGACGGCCGTTTCACCCCGCCCGGAATGTAGCAGGAACATCGTTCGACGATTTCATAATGAGGGAGGTCTCTTCCATGTTCCGCTGCGTCCTTGGTCTTCTCGTACTGCTCGCCTCAACAGGTGGCGCCGCGGGAGCGTCCGCGGATTGGACGCCTGGCAAGGGTGCCCCGATAGAAGGCGCCCCGGATGTTGAACATTCGGTCTGGAACGTGAGCCGAGCGCCGGGCGGTCCGTTCGACCACATCGAAGTGCACCGGTATCGAACGAAAGCGGCGCCCTTCGCGACGATGCTTTACCTGCCGGGCACGAACATGAACGGCGAGGCCGCCCTTTCCACTGAGGACCACAATCTCTGGATCTTCATGGCGCGCAGAGGGGTCGAGGTGTTTACCCTTGACTACCGAACGCGGTTTTCCTCGTCGTCGGCCGACTTGAAGGACCTGGTCTCGCTCAAAGAGTGGACGACTGCGACCTTCGTCGAAGACATCAAAGCGGCGGGCGCTCTGGCGCGCCAGGAAAGCGGTCGAACGCAGCTTTATGTCGCGGGCTTTTCCCGAGGGGTCTTTCTGGCCTACGCCTACGCGTGCGCGGAGCCCACTGCGGTGGCGGGCCTTCTGGCTCTGGACGGACAGTTCAAGTCGCACGCGCCAAAGGGCCAGTACGATCCTTCGGCCGACCTCCGGAAACTTGAAGAGAACGGCGCCTGGGCCAGTGATGTCTCGGGACGCCTCGGGTGGGAAGGGCGACAGAAGCTGATGCAGGCGACCGCGGCGAACCCCGGAGCGCCCGCCACGGATCCGAAGTTCAAGACGCTCGGCGAACAGCTTTCGAACCTGCTTCAGTTCGCGTGGGGCCCGGGCGCGCTCGCCAACCCTCTCGGGAGCCAGTCGCGGCCCGAGGTGTTGGCACGCCTGCTCGCCGGATACGACCGTTACTACCCCGCGGTTCAGGACCTCGACGCTCGACGCATGGCCGATCGTGATGACGATCCCGCGACTCCTCTCGACGATCTGTGGGGAGAGATGAAGGTGCCGATCCTCTATTTCGGCAATGCGCGGATGGCGGGCGACTGGCTGCTCAACGGCATTTACTCCGCCCAGAAAAGCGGATCGGCGGACGTCACCATCCACGTGCTCGAAGGCTACGGTCATCTCGACGTCCTCGTAAGCGACCACGCGCGGCGCGAGGTTTTCGAGCCGAGCCTGGCCTGGATCCGAAGTCGGACGGCCAAGCCCTGACCGGGGCTTGAACCTCATTTCAGCTTTGCTTGCTTCGTTCCCGTTTGACAGCGATATCGACCAGGGATTAGACATCCCACACACCACGTTCGGGCGGATTTGAAACGTTCCAAAGTCTTCAGAAGAATCACCCACCAGTTCAAACTAGGAGTCCTCACCATGCGTCTTCTCTCTCTCCGAACCGGGCTGGCCCTGGCCCTCGGGTGTGTGCTCGGATTGAATCCCGGCCTCGCCCACGCTCAGGCCACCGGTTCCATCTCGGGCACCGCCAAGGACGAATCGGGCGCCGTCCTCCCCGGCGTCACCATCGAAGCCACGAACGTCGGCACCAACGGCGTCCGCACCGCTACCACCGGCCCCGACGGCTTCTACGCGATTCCCCTGGTGCAGCCGGGCTCCTACAACGTCAAGGCCACACTTTCCGGCTTCTCCGTGTTCTCGCGGAGCGGGATCAAGGTGAACGTTTCGGAGACGGCCCTCGTCAACGTACCGATGAAAGTGGGCGGACAGTCCGAAACCATAGACGTCACCGGCGAGGCTCCCCTGATCGAAACCGGCAACGCCACCCTCGGCATTGTCATTGATGAGAAGAAGGTCGTGGATCTCCCGCTCAACGGCCGCAACTTCACCCAGCTTGGAACGCTCATCCCCGGCGTCGTGGCCCCGCCCCCGGGTCTTGGAGGTCAAAACGGCGACGCCACGCCCGGCGGATTCGGCAACGTGACCGGCGGATTCAACGTCAACGGTCAGCGCAACCAGTCGAACAACTTTCTGCTCGACGGCGCCACCAACAACGACACCTTCAACACAGGCTTCGTCCTTCGCCCGCCCCCCGACGCGATCCAGGAATTCAAGATCCTCACTCACTCTTACAGCGCGGAATACGGTCGGAACTCGGGCTCGGTCGTGAACGTGGTCACCAAATCGGGATCGAACAACTGGCATGGCGCGGTATGGGAGTTCAATCGCGACGGCAAGTTCCAGTCGAGGAACTTCTTCGTCCCTGAAACCCAGCCGAAGCCGAAGCTCAAACAGAACCAGTTCGGCGCGTCTCTGGGCGGCCCGATCATGAAAGACAAGCTTTTTGCGTTCGGCTACTACGAGGGCTACCGAAACACCCGTGGAACCACCCAGAACCTGCTGGTTCCGACCGCGGCCCAGCGCTCAGGCAATCTGGGCGGCACGGTTCGGGATCCGCTCACCGGCCAGCCGTTCTCAGGCGGGGTCATCCCGGCGAACCGTATCAGCCCGATTGCCGCCAAACTCCTGACCGACTTCATGCCCCTTCCGAACTCCGGAACAAACCGCTACATCGTGTCCCCTGACGTTGTGGACAACCGCGACCAGGCGGGCGGGCGGCTTGACTACCGTCTTTCCGACAAGCACCAGATGATCGGGCGGTTCCTCTGGAGCCGCACCAAAGCCGAAACACCGCGCACGGTGCAGCCGGCCGACGGTCTGGCCAAGGCCAAGCTGTGGGACGTGATGATCTCGGACACGTACATGTTCAGCCCGAACGCCATCAACCAGATTCGCTTCTCGGTCAACAAGATCGACGCCCAGCCCGCGGTGACGTCCGGCCTGACCAACAACGCCTACGGCATCAATGTGCGCAACACCAACCCGCTCGCGGTGGGACTGCCCTCAATCGTGGTCTCCGGCTTCCCTGGTCTTGGTGACGCGCAGCAGCCGTTCGTTCAACGCAACAACGATGTCTACCAGATCACCGACGACTTCTCGTGGCTGCGCGGGAAACATTCGTTCAAGTTCGGCTTCGACCTGCGCCAGGAGCACATGTTCATCGCCTTCATCAACCGTCCAAACGGCGACTTCACTTTCTCGGGGGCAATCAGTGGAAGCGCCCTTGGCGATTTCCTTCTCGGCTATCCCGCCCAGTTCCGCGCCACCACCCAGCAGGGCGTCCAGGACGGGAAGGGGCGCTCCTATTCCGTTTATGCCCAGGACGAGTTCCGCTACTCCGACCGACTGACCCTCAATATCGGCGTGCGCTACGAACTGGCCACCCCGTTCATCGAGAAGGAGAACCGGATCGTGGTGATCAATCCGGACCAGAAATCCACGGTGCAGCCTTTGGCGCCCCGGGGCCTCCTCTACCCGGGCGACGCCGGCGTACCTGATGGCGGCTACAAGACCGACAAGAACAACTTCGCACCCCGTCTCGCCTTCGCTTGGGATCCGACCGGCACGGGCAAGACCAGCGTCCGCGGTGCCTGGGGCATCTTCTACGACTCACTAGCCGGCCAGGGTGATCTGTTCCAATCGGGCGTTCTCGCCCCGCCCTTCACCCCGCTGGTCGAGTTGAACGCCACGGCGGCGAATCCCTTCCTGACCTTCGCGAACCCGCTCGGCACCGGCACCCAGGCGCCAAACCTCTTCCCCGCGAACCTTACGATCATCGGCTGGGGGCCAACTTTCAACACGCCGTCGGCCATGCACTACAACCTCACCGTGCAGCAGCAGATCGGCGACAACCTTGGGCTCGAAGTGGGCTACGTCGGTTCGCGCGGCAAAAACATGCCGATGTTCATCGAAATCAACCCGATCGTCACTCCGCCCTCAACCCGTAAGTACCCGGCTTTCGCGCTCCTCCGTCCCACGACGACGGTGGCCGAGTCCTGGTACAACTCGCTTCAGGCCTCTTTGCGGATGCGTCCGACCAAAGGCATCAACTTCCTGGCCTCGTACACGCTTGGAGACGCGAAGGACCACGTGTCCGGCCTCAACATCGGAGGAGAGTCACGGCCCGTCCTTCCCGTCACGCTTGGCGATGACGCCAGCCTTCAGGCGGCGCTGGACCAGGAGAAGGGACCCGCTTTGTTCGACGTGCGCCACCGATTCGTGTTCAGCTTCGGCGCCGAACTGCCGAAGTTCTCGGACCGCTCGGTTGCGATGCGGAACATCCTTGGCGGCTGGCAGTTGAACGGCATCTTCCAGGCCCAGTCGGGTTTCCCCTTCACCGTGACCGATCCCGTCCTCGCCTTGAACGGTTTCACGAACCGGCCGAACATGACCTGCGACCCGAACGACGGTGCTCCCAGGTCCGTCACCCAGTGGTTCAACACGAGCTGCTTCGCCCGCCGAGCCGCCGCCAACACCGGCGGTCTTTCTTCGCAGCCGAGGAACGCAGTGCGCGGACCCGGTTTCAACCGCACGGATCTCTCGGTCTTCAAGAACTTCGCTTTCTCGGGGAACAAGCAGGTCCAGATCCGCATTGAGGGTTTCAACATCTTCAATCAGGAGCGGTTCGGCCAGCCGGTCAACAACAGCTCTGCGGCAAACTTCGGCCAGATCACGAGCGCCGACGACGGCCGGATCATCCAGTTCGGCGCGAAGTTCATGTTCTAGTCTAGTGAGTCTGGGGGGGCCAGACACGGACCAAGGCCCCCCCAGGCC
>CAZFQH010000013.1:0-23623 GCA_964520805.1 uncultured Acidobacteriota bacterium
GGCTCTTCGGCTCATCGCCAGCCGGGCGCATCGCTCGTGGCCCGAGGCCAGGCTGGCCCGCTCTTCGGTGCGGGCGCGGAGCCTGCCCTCGGGGCACGGCCGACTTTCACCACAGACTGCTAGCGGACGAATCTGTATCCGATGCCGACCACGGTTTCAATGTGGTGTCGCGCGGGTCCGAGTTTGGCCCGCAGCCGCCGAACGTGGGCGTCAATGCTCCGGGCGTCGACCTCGGCATCCTGGCCCCACACGCGATCAAGAAGCCGTTCCCGGGTGAGAACCCGGCCCGCTCTCTCGACCATGTAGCGCACCAGTTCGAACTCCTTGTGAGTCAATCGAATCTCTTCACCTTTATAGCGAAGCACATAGGCGTCGAACTCGATCTCGAAGTTTTCGTCGACGTAGCCGACCGGCCCCTCCATCTGAGCCTCCAACCGGCGCAGACCCACTTTGCAGCGGGCTACCAGTTCTTTCATGGAGAAGGGCTTGACCAGATAGTCGTCGGCTCCCATCTCAAGGCCCAAAACGCGGTCTACCTCCTCACCCCGAGCCGAGACGATCAGAATCGGCGTCAGGGTGGATCCGGGCTGGCGGCGCAGCATGCGGCAGACCTCAAGGCCATCCATGCCCGGCAGGTTCAAATCGAGCAGCACCAGGTCGGCACCCTTGCGAACCGCGTCGAGACCTTCCTCTCCCGTGCGAGCGATACGCACGGTGAAGCCCGCGCGGTCGAGCGCATAGCTCATGGCGTCCGCGATATCGCGGTCATCTTCGATGACCACGATTCGGCGGCGGGATTCCACCGCGCGCTGCTGCTTTTCCGGGGACACCTCTTGAGGGCGTGGACCGGTTTCGGTCGGTTCGAGGTGATTCATGTCTTTGGCGCCCAAGGTGGGAAGAGTAGGGATGCGAAGCAACGGCCACGGGTCGTGGACGTTAATTCCATGAAAAGAATGCGGGCCGTCAGGCCGGACTGAACCGCCCTCGGCCCCTTGTCACGGTGGTGTCCCAGAGGCAGGGGATACTGAACACCGGAAGGGAGACTCTATGTACTGGCATCTAATCGGACCCGGGTTGCGGTCGAAGACAGCGAACTGCACGCGCTGCCAAAGCCGCTATGTGCGCGTATCGCGTCAACGTGTCCGCTGGTTTCTGAAGATCGTTGGACTCGGGCTTTTCCGCTGCGAGTCGTGCGGCCGCCTCTGCCCTTTGCCCCGGGCGCTCCGTCCTCCCCCTTCTCTTGGCTTCTCCCGACCCGGTGTCACCTAGAGATCAGATTGCGGTCACATAGCCGTCGCGGGTGATTTCTAGAGTGAGGTTCATGACCAAGACCGGTCAGGAAAGAGAGACCCCATGACCCAGTTCCTTCGCACCCTGGAAGAGCAACGGTGGGACGATCACCGCTTCTATCACCACAGTCGGATCAATCAGTCGCTCCATCTGGTGAGCGCTGTCTGTTTCCTGTGCTCGTACGTGTTGCTTTTCACCTACCCGGTGGGTGCGGCCCTGGTGGGGTGGATTCTGGCCATGCTTTCCCGGCAGGCCGGACACTTCTTCTTCGAGCCGAAGGGCTACGACGAAGTAAACCGCGCGACCCACGAATACAAGGAGGCGGTCAAAGTCGGCTACAACCTACGCCGCAAAGTTGTCCTTTTGACCATCTGGGCCCTGACTCCGATCGTTCTGCTCCTCAATCCCACATTCTTCGGCCTGTTCAGCGGGTCCGCGGATGGATCGGCCTTCGTGGAGAACCTCTCCCGGTTGTGGATCGCCCTCGGGGTGGGCGCGGTGCTGTTCCGCACCATCCACCTTTTTTTCCTGAAGGACGTCACGAGCGGCCTCGCCTGGTTCACCAAAATCCTCACGGATCCGTTTCACGACATCAAGCTTTACTACCGCGCTCCTCTCTATGTGCTGCGGGGAGAACTAATGGACCCGATCATTCCCACCAAGGCTTCGGCCTGAGCCGGACGATTCGTCGTCCGGTATCGAGTCCTCGCGAAACGAGCGGCCAGGAGTTCGCGCAGGATGCGGCGATGGATCGACTTGTTCGTGAGGGTATCGCTTCCCCACCACCAGCCGTCTTCCTTCATTTGAAGCGCGGCGGCTTCGAAACTGTCCTTCACACGATTCCAGTCCGCCTCGGTGTAGTTGAGGCTGAAGATCAAGCGCCCGCTCCCGACCCAGCTCAAGGCGAGGCCATGGGCCCGAAGGTAATACTGGAACATCCAGTTGTAGCAGGAGGGCTCGGGGTAAAGCACGGTCCAGACCGAGGAGAGGTTCGAGACCTGGACCGGGAGGCCGATCTCCCGCATGCGCTCGTTCAGTCGAGCCGCCCGGCCGTCCCAGGCCTCGTCGAGGCCAACATACCGATCCCGAATCTCCGGGCTCTCGATCCGCGTGAGGAACTCATTCATCGCGGTCATGACGTAGGGGTGGGCGTTGAAGGTTCCGCGCGCGAAGCAGACGTCGCTCGGGCGGTTCTCGCGATATCGCTTCATCAGACGCTTTCGACCGCAAATGACGCCAATGGGAAGACCGCCCGCCACCGTCTTTCCGTACGTGACGAGGTCGGCCTGGACCCCGAAGTACTCCTGGGCACCCCCTTGCGCCAGTCGGAATCCAAGAAACACTTCGTCGAGGATGAGGACAATGCCCCGTTCCAAGCACACTTGGCGAAGGCGGCGCAACCACTGCGTATAAGCCTCGCGATCGTACCCGGCCTCACGCGAACTGCTCAGAAGTGTGGAATCCGTAGGCGCCCCGGCGTTTGGATGCAGCGCCTGAAGGGGATTCACCAGAACGCAGGCAATATCACTCCGGTTTCGGAGGACGTTCAAAGAAGCCTCGCTCATGTCCCGAAGGGTGTAGGTGGCCGAAGGGGTTGCGGGGTTGCCGACGCCGGGTTGAACGTCGTCCCACCAACCGTGATAGGCCCCGCAGAAGCGCACAAGATGCGACCGGCCGGTGTGGTAGCGGGCCAGGCGCACCGCCTGCATCACCGCCTCGGTTCCGGACATGTGAAACGAAACTTCGTCGAGTCCCGAGATCTGGCGAAGCCGCTTGACGTTGTCGGCCACCACCGGGTGATAGGCGCCCAACACGGGGCCAAGGTCCCGGGCGCGTTCAAGGCCGCGGTCGAGACACTCCCGATAGAAATCGTAGCCAAAAACGTTCACGCCGTACGAGCCGCCCACATCGTGAAACTCGTTTTCGTCGAGGTCCGTCATGGTGACGCCCGAGGATCTGGCCATGAAGGCCCCGGTTCTGAGGTACTGCTGGACCAACCGGCTGAACTGAAACGGAACACGATAAGCCGACGTGAACTGAAGATCGGAGAGGCTCGACTCGGCCTCCGCGGTGAGGCGGAGGGTTTCCGGGCGGCCCTTCTGGAAGTGGTTCGAAAGGCGGAGGAACGCAGATCGACGCTTCGTGGCGATGTCGCTCGGAGCTCCGTCTACTTCGAAGAACGTCCGCTCGTTGTACTCGTAGTAGGGCAGCCACTTCGCAAGCCGCGAGGACAGACGGGAATGCCCCCGCAACGAAGGATGTTTGGCCCGCGAAAGCTCCAGACGAGCCCGGACCGCGGGAAGTGCGGCAAGCCCGATCGCGGCCAGGCCAAGCCAGGTGGTGAAGGTCTCCATACAAATTCCAGAGTGTGGCGACAACAGGAGACATTTTCATGACCCTAAGGGCGACTCTTGGGGCTCTTCTCCAGCACGAGGATCTGAACTTCCTCCTGACCAACCGCATACCGCGCCGGTGGCTCACTCAGTTCATGGGCTGGTTCAGCCACATCGAGAACCCGCTGATCCGCCGTCCCTCCCTCTGGGCATTTCGCTTCTTCGCCGACGATCTGAATCTCCAGGAGGCGAAGAAGCGGCACTTCACGAGCCTTCATGACTGCTTCATCCGCGAGCTCAAGGAAGGCGCACGACCGGTCGACCCCGATCCGGCGACCGTAGTGAGCCCCTGTGACGCGATCGTGGGTGCTTCGGGCCGCATCTCCGGCACGGAGTTGATTCAGGCCAAGGGATTTCCCTATGCCTTGCAAGACCTCCTGCACGATCCGGAGCTGGTTCGCCTTTACACCAGCGGCCGTTACGTGACCTTGCGCCTCAAGGCCAATATGTACCACCGTTTCCACGCCCCTCATGATTGCCAGGTCGAGAAGGTGACCTACATTTCGGGGGATACCTGGAATGTGAACCCAATCGCCCTGCGCAGGATCGAAAGGCTATACACCAGGAACGAGAGGGCGGTGGTACAAACGCGGCTCCTGAGCAGCGGCCACACCCTCACCCTGGTCCCGGTGGCCGCGATTCTCGTGGCGAGCCTGCGCTTCGAATTCATAGACGTGCGACTTCACCTGAACTACGACGGGGCTCGAGAACTCCCTTGCCAGGCGACCCTGGCGAAGGGTCAAGAGATGGGCCGCTTCGAGCAGGGTTCCACGATCATCGTCTTCGCCCCGCAGGGCCTGGAACTTACGCCCAACGTGAAAGAAGGGTCGGCTATCCGCATGGGCGAACCCTTGCTGAGAATCAGCGGCTGACCGCTTACGCCGCGCTCAGAAAAGCGAAGGAGTTGGTCTTCACCATCGGCACGAGCTGGGACCGAAACAACTCGTGACTCGCCGTCCAGCTGTATCGGAGGGCGGTGGCGCGGGCGATCGCCGGCGAGCATTTTTGAGCACGCTGACAGCTCTCGAGCAGGTCGGCGGCGATGGCTCCGTTTTCGCCGGTCCGGATTAAATCGCTGGGTCCGGGCGAAGGCACCGCGGCCACGGGCAAACCGGAGGACATCGCTTCGAGGATCACATTGCCGAAGGTCTCGGTGCGCGAAGGGAAGACGAAGTAGTCAGCGCTCGCGTAGTGTTCGGCCAGTTCCTCGCCGTATCGGTACCCGCGCCAGATCGCGTTCGAGTATCGGGCTTGGAGCGCCGACCGCGCCGGACCATCACCTACAACCACTTTGGTGCCAGGAAGGTCGAGACGCAAGAAGTCCTCGAGGCTCTTCTCCACCGCCACCCGGCCCACGTACAACCAGATGGGTCCCGGATAGGGATAGAGGTCCGGACGGCGTTTCGCGGGTTGAAACAGGTCGGCATCGACGCCGCGAGGCCAGAGGACGAGATTTTGTCCTACCCGCCTCGCCCGCAACTCGCGAATAAGAGTTTCCGTTCCGACCAGAGTGCGCTCCGCTTCACCGTGGAACCATCGTTCAAACCGGTAGCCCCACTCGAGGGGCACGGGAATCCGTGTGCTCAGATACTCCGGGAAGCGTGTGTGAAAGCTGGTGGTGAAGGCCAGATTGCGGCGGCGCATCCACCACCGGACCCACAGCCCCAAAGGGCCTTCGGTGGCAATATGCACGAAATCGGGTTGGAATTCGCGCAGGCGCGGTATCGCTTTCCACGGATCCCGGGAGACGCGGACTTCCGGGTAAGACGGGAAAGGAACAGTGCGATGCTCCTGGGGTGAGAGAACAAGCACGTCGACGCCCGCCGTCTCGAGATGCACAACGAGGCGGGACAGCGTGTTGACAACACCGTTCGTCTGCGGGTGCCAGGCATCGGTCACCAGGGCGAGGCGCGGCCGGGAACGGGAGAGCGAAGCCACAGCGTCAGGGACCACGTAAAGACCCTAGTGACCGGGTGTGACTTTCCCGCGACAAGGAAGTGCTGCGGTGATTGAAATCACGCTCAGCGTGCCGGGAATGTCAAACCCGTCTGGGATCGTAGGGCCATGGTTGACCGCGCACGATTCCTTGCCGCCTTTCTGCGAAATCCTTTTGCCACCGCGTCCCTGACCCCTAGCTCGGCCTATCTTGCCGAAGCCATGGTCGAGAACATGGGGCTCGAGACGGCCCGCACCGTGGTTGAGTTAGGGCCGGGGACGGGGGTCTTCACCGCGGCCATCACGCGGGATCTGCGACCCGGGGGGCGCCTCGTCTGCCTCGAAGTGAATCCCGCTCTCGCTCGTACGATGGAGGCGCGGTTTCCGCAGGCGGTGGTTGTGAACGATTCCGCGGAGAATCTGGGGCGTCATATCGCGGGTGGGGTCGACTGCGTGATCAGCGGCCTGCCGTGGGTGATCCTGGGACCGCAGCAGCAGCGTCTCCTGTTGGACCCTCTGGTGGCGGCCCTGCGGCCCGGGGGGGTTTTCTCAACCTTCGCCTACTCGCACGCGGCCTGGTTGCCCGCCGGTCGCCGATTCCGCGGCCTGCTCGATGCGGCCTTCACGGAGGTCACCGTCTCGCAGACGGTGTGGCGAAACCTTCCCCCCGCGTTCGTGTATCGATGCCGCAAATGATGGAAGCGGCACGGATCTTTGCGAGGTGGGCGAGATCAGAACGCGCGACACACGAGTGTCCCAATCAGGGTTCCGAGCACGGCACCCACCAGAACGTCTGAGAGAAAGTGCATTCGAAGAACGACGCGTGAGACCGCCACGTTGCCGGCCACGAAGGCGAGTGCAGGCAACAAGGCGGGGTGCATTGCGGAGAGGGCGCTTGAGATGGCAAACGCGTTCATGGTGTGTCCGGAGGGGAACGAAAAGTGGTCGAACGCGGACAGATCCGCCTTCAGCATTCTGAAAAAGACGTTGTTCATGCTAGGACACGGACGCGATCGGCGGAACTTCTTCTTCAGAAGAATCATGACGGCGTTGGCCAGGGCGCAGGACAGGAGGGCGGCCAGGAGGGCGGGAAAGTCTCCGATAGCCAAGAGACATAGGGCCACGAAGGCCCAGAGCCAGCCATCGCCAAGACGTGTGGCCCAGAGCATCCAGGTCTGGAACCAAACCGGGGGACTCCAATCGGCGAGGCGGCCGGAAACCCGCTGATCGTTGCTGTCGAAATAGGCGAGAACCGTGTTCACTGTTCACCTCCGAAGGCCAGTCGAGGGGCGAGCAACCCGGTTCGCCTCCGGGGCCGCGATGGATCCGGCTGGGTAGCCTGGAAGGAGCGATACAAGGCACGGCCACCCCAGGCCTCGCGAGCGAAGCTCACCAGAGTGACCAAGGGGATGAGGGTTAGAATCGGCAGAGCCGGGGTCACCGCAAGGAAACGCGCGAAGTCCCGCAACGAACGCAGTGCGAGGCCGGTGTTCTCGTGAAGGGTCCCCCCGAACACCCTGATCACATCCGAGGTCAGCCGGGCATAGCTGCCGGAATCGCCGCTGGGCACACAAAAGCCGTGACGCAAGCCGTCAAGAAACTCCGCGCGGCTCGTCGCCCTGGGCACGGTTGTGAAAGCGCGCCCGATACCTGAAAGGGTATGAGCATCGCTGCCGCCCACCGCGGAAAGGCCGTGGAGACGTCCTGCGCGAACCGCGAACTCGTTGGTGGCCGGGGGCATCATGCCGTTCTGCGTTTCGATGAGATCGAGACCGCGGAAGGCCCGAGCGAAGTCCCCAATCTGCCTCGCACCGGTGAGCGGCGAGAAGGGATGGTTAATGCAGGCCGGTATCTGGTTTTCGGCGAGCCACGCGAAGAGTGCTTCGGGATCTCTCCGTCGCGTTGAGATCTGGTGATGGTGGGACTCGTCCAAATCCCAAACACCCAGATGGATCTGGCGGCCGGGGCCGATCTCACAGGTGACCTCTTCACCCACAATGAAGTCGGGAAGGTGGGCCAACTGAAGGGCACCCTCGATCGTGTCATGGTCGGTGATCGTGACGAGATCCAGGCCACGGCGCTTCGCGACGAGATAGACCTCGGCGGGTTCGGAATAGCACTCCCGACTTACATGCCGGAGACCCGGCAGGTCGACCGGACCGGAAAAACGAGTATGGACGTGCAGGTCACAGCGCATCGGCTTCTCCTCACGAGTTAACGTGTTACTTGAAGTCGATGGCGAGTAGATCTCACCGAAGCGGCGTTCCCGGGTCAGCCGAGAGACGTTTCCACGGCAAACCTAAAAAGCTGGACTCGTTCAGGGCGCGACGCTGAACCTGTAGATCGTCCGGCTCGCGTACGTCTCCCCCGGGGCCAGGCGGGTGCTCGGAAAGCGGGGCTGATTGGGGGAGTCGGGGAACGCCTGGGTTTCGAGACAGAACCCCCCGTGCATCCGATACGCAGCACCTCCCTTGCCGACCAGGGAGCCGTCCAGACCGTTGCCGGTGTACAACTGCAAACCGGGTTCCGTGGTGAACACCTCCATCACTCTTCGAGAAACCGGTTCCGAAACGCGTGCGGCGAGCCTGAGCCCCCGGCCCGGTCGATTCAGAACGAAGTTGTGGTCGATGCCCTGTCCCATTGTCCCGTTTTGGATTCGGGACCCAAGCGTCGTCGGATGGCGAAAATCGAGGGGTGTGCCTGCGACCGAAGCGATGGCACCGGTGGGGATCAAATCCGTCCCTACCGGGGTGAAATGGTCGGCGTCGATGAAAAGTTCGTGCCCCAGTACGTCGCCCGCGGCGTGACCAGCGAGATTGAAGTAAGAGTGATGCGTAAGGCTCACCACCGTGGGCCGATCGGTCACCGCCGCATGGTCGATACGTAGCTCGCAGTCCTTGGTGAGAGTGTAGGTAACGCGAGCGCTGAGTTCGCCTGGGAAACCCTCGTCTCCATCCGGACTTTTGTGAGTGAGGCTGAGGCACGGCCCTTCGGGAGTCTCGCCGCTATCTGCTGTCCACACCACTTTGTCGAAACCGCGATGGCCGCCGTGAAGCTGGTTGGGCCCGTCGTTTGTAGTCAGGGCGTAGTCGACTCCCTCGAGATGGAATCGGCCACCGGCAATGCGGTTGGCGTACCGTCCGATAAGCGCACCGAAATAGGGATGGGGACGAAGGTAGTCGCCCGCTTCGTCGAAGCCGAGAACCACGTCGGCCAGGCGTCCGTCACGGTCCGGAACACGCAAGGACATCACGATGCCTCCGAAGTTCGTGATGGTGACCTCCGTGCCCTGCCGGTTTCGGAGGGTGAAGACGCGCGGGGATTCTGGTTCCGTGCTCATGCGAGGACAACCGGACCCAACCGAGTGAAGCCAAACGCGGCCGACCCGGGCGAGGAACCCGAAACAGGATCCTGGGCCACGCTACGAACACGGAGGATGCCGTCGTTCGTGGTCTGGGCGGCCGCGAGTGTGGCTTCGCGAAGGGACCATTGCAGCACCAGGGAACCCGAGTAGTCGGCGATCCCACGCATCACGTCCAGCTGGCCGAGGGCGCGCGCTATGAAGAGCTCTCGCCCTGGTTCGAAGAAGGTGCAGCTGTACTGATCTTCGAAGCATTGGGCTTTTCCGGCCTGCACCGAGCCGAGAGCTTCGCGAACAATCTCGTCGTCGATCGACGCGAGCTCTTCGCGCACGCCGGCGAAGAACCGGGAGATCATGGCGAACCCGCGCGATGCTGGAGGCACTCGACGGCTGAAGAGAGATCTCCCGAATCGTTCCGCGAACGCGGTCGCTTCGTTCGGCGCGGACGCCTTGTCCTCGCAACGCCCAGAGCCGGTCAAACCGACGGTGGCCTCGATCCAAGGGCGGTTTTGGCAATGGGCCGCGACCACCACCCACTCATCGGGAAGGGGATGGAATCCCTGCTCCCAAACGCTCATGCGTTGGTTTCTTTCCCGAGGGCGTCGAACGTGGGCTTGAGCGTCGGAACCTTGAGTCCGGTTTCCGAAAGGACCTTCTTGAAATCGCCAATGAGGGGGTTGCGTTCTGAAGCGGTTGCGTCGATCAGGACGAGGTCGTTGTCGTGAAGAGTGACGGCGTACGCCCCGATCTCCGAGAGCATTCGAACCAGTTGCAGCGGGGTCTCGACTGGTCGGACCGCTTCCCCGAAAAGGGTCTCGGCCGTTGCCCACGGTCCACCGCCCGAATGTGAAGCGGTGTTCAGGTTTTGGCTGATATCGGTCGCTCATCTCGCTTTCCTCCACGGCGGTCGGTGGCGGCAGCGAACGATACCCGACGGCCACGAAAGAAAAGCCGCGTCCGGTTCCTGGGAGTGAGGAGGGTCGGGCGCGGCCTTTACGGCACTCTCGAAGTGTTGGACGAGTGAGCTTCTTAAGCTCTTGGACGACGCGCCCGGCGTTGTTGTGACGGGCGAACAGGAGGAGATTTGCAGGAAGTATGCAGTCCTTGCATGACGGGGCATGACGGTGCGGACAACGGAGGGAAAACTTATCGTCACGGAAATGTCATGACGGGAGGTCATGGTCCAGGCTGTAGATTTGAAAGCATGGCGCGCGCCCTCGTTGTTGAAGACGATGCCGACATCGCGACCCTCATCACGCACTATCTGGAGCGGGACGGGTGGCGGTGCGACGTCGCACGCGACGGCCTCGAAGCCTTGGCGCGTCTCGGCTCGGAAACCTATCGCCTGGTGGTCCTCGACCTGCAGCTCCCCGGCAAGGACGGGCTGACCGTCCTGACCCAGATCCGCGCGACCCCGAAACTGCGCAATCTTCCCGTGGTGATTGTGACCGCGCGCAGCGAAGAGACGGACCGGATCGTGGGCCTGGAAATCGGCGCCGACGACTACATCGTGAAACCCTTCTCGCCCAAGGAATTTGCGGCGCGAGTGAAGGCCATCCTGCGCCGGGTGGACCGTAGTGAGGGGCCGGAGGACGCCCTGGTCATTGGCCCGGTGCTGATCGACCGAGCGCGCCATACCGTCACCCAGGACGGGAGGCCGGTACACCTCACGGCCAAGGAATTCGCGCTGTTGCTGGCCCTGGCCGATGCCAAGGGCCGGGTCTTGTCGCGCGACCGCCTGCTCGAGGACCTCTGGGGGTACAGCTACATCGAGGGCATGCGTACGATCGACGTGCACATCCGCAGACTGCGCGAGAAACTGCCCGGGATCGCCGCGCGAATCGCCTCCGTGAAGCCCATAGGCTATCGGCTGGCCGACCCGGGTGAACGCGAATGAAGCGGCGGATCGGCTGATCGAATGAGCAGCTTCCGACGAAGGCTGGCCCTGGCCGGCATTCTGACCAGCGCCATCGCCCTGCTTGTGGTTCTGTTCGTGCAGGGACGCGCGGTGGAAAAAGACACACGAACCGAGACAAGGGAGCGGTTGCGGGCGGAGGCGCGCATTCTGGCCGAGGCTCTGTCTGTACCATGGAGCATTCAAGGCCCAGGGGCCTGGGTGGACGATCTGGTCGACCGGGCCGGCCGTTCCACCCAGACCCGGCTGACCGTCTTGTCGGTGGATGGTCGGGTGGTGGGCGACACCACCGCCTCGGGCGACGCTTTGGTGGCGATCGAGAATCACGCGAGTCGGCCCGAGGTGCGTGACGCTCTCTCGCTCGGCGAGGGAACGGACGAACGTTTGTCGAACACGGCCCACGAGGACCAGATGTACGTCGCCGTCCGCATTCGTCATGAGGGACTTTTGCTTGGAGTGGCGCGCGCTTCTCTCTCTCTCACCCGGGTGCAGACGCGCACCCTCGAACTGCAGCGCTCCCTGGGCTTCGGTCTGTTGAGCGTTCTGGTGCTCGCGGGTGGCCTTGCCTGGTGGCTTTCGAGGCCCCTGGCCGAGCCGATGGCGCGGCTTCTCGAGGGTGCCGAGGCCCTGGCGCGAGGCGACCTTGCGGGCCGGATTCATGAAAGAGGAAACGATGAATTCGGTCAGTTGGCCGGTGTCCTGAATCAGGCCGCGAGCGGCATCCGGGAGCAATTCGCCGCCGCCACGCGGGAACAGGCCCGTTTTTCCGCGGTTCTTGCCGCCATGGAAGACGGGCTCCTCGCGGTGGATCACCGCGGCATCGTTCTGCTCGTAAACGACGCTTTGGCCAGGTCCCACAATCTCGTAGGATCCGCCGGAACCCACTACCTCGAGGTGTTTCGACAGGCCGAGATCGGAGCCTTGATCAACCAGGTGCTCACTTCGGGGCAGAGGCGAACCGCGGAGATCGATCTCGCTGGCACCGGGCGCGCCTTCGTGCTGGTGGGGGTGCCCTTCCCAGCCTCCCCCGGCGAGCCCCATGGCGCGGTAATAACGTTCAACGACGTCAGTGAACGACGGCGCGTCGACCGCATTCGCCGGGATTTCGTGGCCAACGCCTCCCACGAACTGCGCACTCCCCTCACGTCGATCCGTGGCTTCGTCGAAGCGCTGGAGGACGGCGGCCTCGAAGAGGCGGAGACCGCAACGCGTTTTCTTTCGCGCATACGCGCCAACGCCGACCGTATGGCGTCCCTGGTGGACGATCTACTGGAATTGTCCCGGATCGAGTCCGGAGCCCAGCCCCCGACCCTGGAGCCGCTCGACTGCGGTGCGGTGGCCTCCGATGTGATCGCCTCCTTCGCGAAGATCGCGGCCCGAAAGGCGATCGCGTTCGACTCGATTCAGGCCGCAACGCCCCTGGTCCTGAGCGACGGCGACCGCCTGCGGCGGATTCTCGAGCACCTCGTCGACAATGCCCTCAAGTACACGCCGGATGGCGGGCGGGTCACGGTTCACGTAGCGCCGGAAGGGGAAGGGGTTGCGGTTTGTGTGGAAGACACCGGACCCGGGATCGGCAACGAGCACCTTCCGCGTCTTTTCGAACGCTTCTATCGAGTCGACACGGCGCGGAGCCGGGAACTCGGCGGCACGGGTCTGGGACTCTCGATCGTGAAGCACCTGGCCGAGAGCATGGGGGCTTCGGTGAAGGTTTCAAGCCAGCCCGGGCGGGGATCGACCTTCGCCGTGCGTCTCCCTAAACACCCCCCGGGCCGGAGCGAGGCCCAAAGACCCGCCTGATATGCTCGTCACTCAAATGTCACAGAAACGTCACGAGCTGGACATTTGAAAGTCGGGCATATTTCCGGGACGCTTTGGTCCCCGCTCTACCGAGGTCTCGCCAGTGAAATTCGATGCTTTTGTCCGGCTCCTGATGCCCAAGGAGGAGCGGTTCCGCGAGCTCCTGGCCCAGGACACGAAGAACCTGGTGAAGGCAATGCGGGTATTCGAGGCCATCGCGACCAGCACTTCCCTCGAAGACCGCCGGGTCCGGGTGGTGGAGTTGAAGGCCATCGAGCACGAAGGCGATGCCATCACCAAACAGATCTTCCTGGCCCTCAATTCCACGTTCATCACCCCCTTCGACCGCGATGACCTTCGGGAGATCGGCACCCACCTCGACGACATCCTCGACTATGTGGAAGGTGTAGCTCACTCGTTCGTGGTTTTCGAACTCAGCGACTCCCCCGCCGGCCTTCGCCAGTTCGCTTTCATCCTTCGGGAGATGGCGGACGAAATCGACCGTGTGACCTCGCTCATCTGGAATCTCTCCGATGAGCAAAAAATCCAGGCCGGCACGGTGCGCGTGTCCGAACTCGAGAATCAGGCGGACGCCCTTTATACCCAGGTGATCGGCGACCTCTTCAAGACCGGCGGCAACCCCATCGAGATCATGAAGTGGAAAGAGGTCTACGAAGGCCTCGAGAGCGCCTGTGATGCGTGCAAGGACTACACCCACGCCATCGGCAACGTCGTCGTGAAGAACGCCTGATCCAAAAGGACCAGGGCTTAAACCGAAAAGCAGCCGCGCAAAGGGACATGGATCTCGCCTTCTCGTTCGTCGGCTTCATCATCCTTATAGCCCTCGTCTTCGACTTCCTGAACGGTTTCCACGACGCGGCCAATTCCATCGCGACCGTGGTGTCGACGCGGGTGATGTCGCCCCGGGCCGCTGTTTTGTGGGCGGCCTTCTTCAATTTCGCCGCCCTCTTCGTGTTCGGGCTGAGCGTTGCCAAGACCATGGGCAAGGGGATGATCGACCTGGATGTGGTGACCCAGGAGGTGGTTCTGGCCGCCCTGATCGGCGCCATATTCTGGAACCTGATCACCTGGTACTACGGGATCCCGGTGTCGTCCTCCCATGCCCTTATCGGCGGCTATGCGGGAGCCGCCATCGCGAAGGCGGGCTACAGCGCGATCATCGCCTCGGGCTGGACGAAGACACTGATGTTCATCGTTCTTTCGCCGCTCATCGGAGCGCTTTTGGGTTTCACCCTGATGGTGTCCGTGACCTGGATCTTCAGGCGCTGGCATCCCTACCGTCTGGACACGCTGTTTCGCCGCCTTCAATTGGTTTCGGCGGCGTTTTTCTCATTGAGCCACGGAGGCAATGACGCCCAAAAAACGATGGGAATCATCACCAGTCTTCTCGTCGCCTCGGGTCACCTCAGCAGCTTCGAGGTGCCTTTCTGGGTGGCGTTCATCGCCCACGCGGCGATCGGCCTCGGCACCATGTTCGGAGGCTGGCGCATCGTGAAGACCATGGGCACCAAGATCACCAAGCTTCAGCCCTTCGGTGGGTTCTGCGCGGAAACCTCCGGCGCCATCTCGATTGGCCTCGCCACCTTCGGCGGCATACCCGTGTCCACAACCCATACCATCACCGGAGCCATTATGGGCGTGGGCGCCACCAAGCGCGTGTCCGCGGTGCGCTGGGGTCTGGCCGGGCGCATCGTCTGGGCGTGGATCATCACCATCCCCGCCTCCGCAGCGGTGGCGGCGATCTCCTTCTGGCTCATAGAGCGCGCAAGGTCGTAAAACAGACCTATAGGGGCGGCCCTGTGGCCGCCCTTTGTGTCTCGCCATCGCCAGGGCAGGCACAAGGCCTGCCCCTACAGTGCGAGGGAGCAGGAGGCAGCCGCTACGGAGATTTAGCTGTAGGGGTGGCCCTTGTGGCCGCCCTCGCGACTACCGAAGCCTGCGGACGATCTCGGCGGCGTCTTTGCGAAGGTCGCTCTCCATGAACTCAAGACTCATCTCATCCTTAGTGGGATTCAAGATCGCCGAGGGGGTGGTTCGGATGTAGCGGCTGAGGGCAGGAAGCGCGCGACGAGCGCCCGCACCCATCCGTCGAAGGGAATTGACGGCGGCCTGGCGGACGGAGATGACCGAATCCGTTTCAAGCGCATATCCCAGAATCTCGGCGGCATCGGCACCGGCCGCGGCCAGGGCGTTTGCCGCCTCCACGCGCTGCGTGATCGAGCCCTTCTGAAGCTCCCGGGTGCGCTTTCCGATGTCGACGGCGTCCCCGGCTGCCTCGTTTTTCAAGACACGGTCGTTCGCCGCGGCTTCCGCGGCCTTACCCTCGGCTACCGCTTTCTCGTAGCGCTGCACGACATCGGTCGTCCAGGTGTCGGGACGGCCAGCCGCTTCGGCCGCCGCGATCGCGGCTTTGGTCTGAGTAAAGTCAGGGGCAGTCTTGTTCACGTTGACCGCCATGAAGTAGTGGCTGCGCGCGACACCGGCTCGAGTCTCGGCGTGAAGGCTCTTCTCCATCTGGGCCGCCTTGTCGAATGAGCCGATCGCTTCCGGGTACTTCTCGGCATAGAACTGCGCCCAGCCAAGGCCATAAAAGAGTCCGGCGTTTTTGGAATCCAGCTCGATCGCCTTGTTGTAGGCGGCGATCGCTTCGCCGGCGCGAGGGGGCTT
Source organism: uncultured Acidobacteriota bacterium (assembly GCA_964520805.1). GTDB lineage: Bacteria > Acidobacteriota > Vicinamibacteria > Fen-336 > JAGNNV01 > JAGNNV01. Next base: position 15,383 of record CAZFQH010000013.1, read on the forward strand.
CACCCTTGAGAGCACCCAGCCATAGTTGGCGAAACCGGCCGCACTCTTGTAGCCGGGCGAATTGATCAAGGTGACGAGGATCTGGGCGCCCTTGTCGGGATCACCGCTCATGCCGAGGAGCAGGCCGTAGTTCGACTTGATTTCGTTGTTCGTGGGGTTGAGCTCCACCGCTTTGGCGTAAGCGTCTTTCGCATCTTCGAACGACCGGGTCATGTGGTACGAGTGAGCCAGCAGGGCGAAGGCATCGCCCGCCTTGGGCATGGCCGAAGTAGCCTTCTCAAGCGGCGGGATCGCTTCCTTGTATTGGCCCTTGCGGGCCAGGAACTCGCCATACATCTTGTTCGCCTCGGGGCTTTCCGGAGACAGTTTGACCAGTTCGCCCGCATCCTTGAGCGCGCCGTCCAGATCGCCGCTGCGGAACTTGGCCCAAAGGAGCGCGGTGCGGGCCGGGGCAAACCCAGGGTCCGTGGTGATCGCGTTCTGAAGAGAAACCTTGGCCTGGTCGTAGTTGCCGCGCGCCTCGAAGAGCTTCGCCACCACCAACTGAGTCTGAGGATCCTTGGGACCGAGGAAGGCGCCCTGCTGGGCCTGGGCGATGGCGTCGCTCCACGAGGCGTCGTTGCCGTTGAAATTCTTCTCGGCTGAAATCGCGTATCCAAGAGCGGCGAAGGCGGCGCCGGAGTTCTTATCTGCTTCCGTGGCCTTGAGGGCAATGGCGCGGGCCTCGGTCGCCTTATTCGCGGCCACCAGGGCATACACGAGACCGACCTGGGCGTTCGTGTTCTTGGGATCGAGGTCCACCGCCTTGCGGTACGCGGCCACCGCTTCCGCAGTCTGCCCGGAGAGGCTCAGCGCATCGCCCTTCCCGGCATGAGCGGCCGAAACCGTGGCCCCCGCAGCAATCGCGCCATCGGCGGCGGCGTGCGCAGCCTTTGCATCCCCCACACGAGCCTGGGCCGAGGCCAGGGTACCGAGCGAGAGGCCATTCTTTTCGGCCGCAACCGCCTTGTTGGCAAGATCAAGAGCCGCCTTGCCGGTCCCGGTCTTCAGGGTCATCTGGGACGAAGCCGCCAATGCGCGCGCGTGCAAGGCCGGGGCGGCCGAACCGCTCAGCGCGACCGCCTTCGCAAGAGAGGCCACGGCCTCGTCGCCGTTCCCGTTCAGCTCTTGAAGCCGGGCCAAAGCAAGGAACGCCTCGACCGACGGTGTGCTGCCGGCGAGTTTCACCATCGACTTGATGGCTTCGTCGGTCTTGCCTTTAGCGAACTGCTCTTCCGCCTTGGCGATGGCTTGGTCGGTTTTCACATCCGCCCATCCGGTGCTGGCGGCAAGAGAACCGGCCGCAATAAGAACGAGGATGATGACGAATTTGTTCTTCTTCATTTCACGTAAACCTCATAAAGAACGTTCCAAAGCGAGGGAGTGTACAAGACAACACAAGTCCGCTCACAGTGCGTGTCCGGCTTTCCACGCCCCATCCCTCGGAGGGAGTCGCGGAACAGGTCCTTTGCAGCGGGTTTCTCGTGGTAATTCAATACTTAAGACGCGGCGCGCGAGGCAAATTTTGGTGAGTGGGATCACGGATTTGAAATTTCGTGAGATTTGATACAACCATGGCACGGGTGTTGCTCGTCTAATACTGCAGAAGACGTAACTACCCTCCAAATACCCTCCAAATAAACTCTGCTCCCGTAAAGTCGGGAACCCCCTTCCAAAGGGGGAACGCTTCGGGAGGGGACGCAGCATCATGCTGCGCACCCCTCCCAAAAGCAATTTTTGGTCCCAGACGGCCAAGATCTTGGTAAGCCAACTGCACCAGGCCGCACTTCGGCTACTCTCCGCCTCAACAATTCATGACGAGTCTGGAGATTGTCCGACGACGGCCCGAGCACGACACGGAACTTTTTGCCCTCTATGCCGAGGTTTTCGGGGACGGAAACCTGGCGAGAAGCCGGCGACGCTACGACTGGCAGTACTTTGAGAATCCGAACACTCCAGAGGACGGTCCAGTGATCTGGATGGCGCGGGAAGGCGACCTGCTGCTTGGACAGATGGCGACGATGCCGCTTCCCATGTGGTGGGCCGACCGCGAAGTCAGGGCCTCCGCGGGAAACGATTACTTCATCCGCAAGAGTGCCCAGGGCCGCGGCATCGGCATCGCGCTGTCCAATCGGTGGGCCGACGAAGACGATGTGGCACTTGCCCTGGGGCTCACCCCTTCTTCCTACCCGCTCTTCAAGAAGATCTTCACCGACGTGGGACCGGTGCCTTCGTACCTCAAGATCCTCGACGCCACCGCGGTCGCGAAGAAGAAGTGGGGCGCTTTGGCGGGGACGGTGGCCGGACCGCTGCTGGGACTGGGCCTTTCTCTCATCTCCCGGCGACCCGGACAAGCCACCGATGTGGATGTCCGACCGGTGGAGGCCTTCAGCGACGAGTACGACGATCTCTGGCTCCGGACCCGTGCGTCGTTCGCCACGTGTGTGCGGCGCGACGCGCGGTACCTGCGCTGGAAATTCCTTGCCTGTCCGTTCCGCAGCTATCGGGTCTTCGAAGCTCGAAAGAACGGGACTTTGTCGGGCTACGCGGTTTTGCGCGATGAAGGAGACCCGGACTTCATGCGAGGGGTCATCGCCGACCTCTTCTGCGACACCACCGACGAAGCCACTCAGGAGGCACTTCTGAGTGCCGCAATCTCCGACTTTTCTACAAAGGGACGGGCCCGAATCGAGGTCTATTGCTTCAACGCTCGCCTGAGCGCGGCTTTGACCCGTCACGGCTTCCGTTCCGGCACCACCGCGGTTCAGTACTGCGTGGCGTATCGGGGAACTCCCGACGGGAAGGCAGGTACGAGAGCGATCCTCGATCAGGTGTCCAACTGGAATCTCTTTATCGGCGACGGAGACCTGGACCGCGCATGATTTCGAAGCCGCTCTTCATGGTGGGCATCGACACCGAGGCCGACGATCAGTGGACGCTCGAAGGTCGAAAACGACTTTCGGTCGAAAACGCCCGAGCGCTGCCTCGTTTGCAGGCCACGTGCGAGGCCTACGGTGTTCGCCCGTCGTATCTCGTCACTCATGAAATGGCCACTCGGGAGCCCGCGCGTTCGATCCTCCGTGATCTCGCCGCTTCAGGTCGCTGCGAGATCGGCGCACACCTGCACCCCTGGAGTTCGCCTCCGTATCGGGAGGAGGATCTGGTGGGCCGCTACCCCAGCCAGCTCGATGACGCCCTTCTTGAGACTCAGCTCGCAGAGCTGACCTCGGCGATCGAGTCCTCGCTCGGGGTAAGGCCGGTGAGCTACCGCGCCGGCCGCCATGGTTTCGACACCCGGTCTTTGCGGATTCTCGAGAAACTCGGCTACCGCGTGGACACAAGCGTCGACCCCTTGTTCAACGAGTCCCGGAAGGGCGGCCCTTCGTTCGCGGGAGCGCCGGTTTCACCCTACTGGCCATGCCACAAGGACGTGCGGCGGGCGGGAACCTCCTCGGTGCTGGAGATACCGGTTTCTTCAGCCACGTCGCCCCGGCTACCGAAAGCGCTGGAGACCCGGTTCACCATGCTGCCCGCCATACCGTGGCGGGGCTACTTCAAGCGCCTGGGTCTGCGTGCGGTCTGGCTTCGACCTTCCTACTCGAGCGTCGAGGACGCCAAGTCTCTGGCGAGCAGCTTCGTGGCCCGCGGCGTGCCGACTCTGAACATGCTATTTCACTCGAGCGAACTGGTGCCCGGCGGGTCACCCTACAACAAGACCGGGGACGACGTCGATCGCTTCTTCGGCCGACTGGAGCAGATCTTCGAACACGTGATGCGAAGACTCGAAGCGCGCGGCGTGACCTACGCCCAGGCCGCGGATGCGCTCGTCGTGCCCCGGCCGAGGCATTGAAGATCCTTATGGTCACGCCACATCTGCCGCCTTATCAGGCGGCGAACGCGCTTCTGCCCCACGTCCTCGGGCTCGAGCTCACCAAACGCCGCCACGCCGTGTCCTTTCTGACTTTCAGGACAGATGATCCCGTGCGGGAGAACACGCGCTACGTGAGGCGACGCACCGGTTTGCGGGTCACGAGGATTCCCCAGTTGCTCGAGGCGATCGAAACCCGGCGCCAGGCCCTGCCTCTGATCGCCGAAGCGGACGTGGTTCACATCCACTCGAACACCTGGATGAACCAGGTGGCCGCACGCCTCGCCTGCCGAAAGAACAAGCCCTACGTGCTGACTCACTACGGCACGGAGATCTGGCATCACGACGGACGGAATCGCGCGTTCCGCACACTCAATGAGAGGGCGCATCAGGTCACGTTCTACAGCGCTCGCCTGCTCGAACGGGCTCACGAACTGAAGGTGCCGATGCGCGAGGCCTCTGTGATCTATCCGGCCGTCGACCTGCTGTTTTCACCACTCGGGCCCCCGGAACGGGAAGCGGTGCGAGCGCCTCTGGTCGGCTCCTCGGAATCACTCCTCTTCAACGTGAAGCGACTGCATCCCCTGGCCGACCATGCCACTCTCCTGCGCGCCTTCTCTCTCCTCGAACCCAAAGGGGTTCGCGCCCGTATGGTGATCGCCGGGTCCGGGGAAGAACGCGACCGGCTGGAGGATCTGGCGGAAGAGCTTGGGGTCTCAGCCCGTGTGCGCTTCCTCGGCCTTGTCCCCAATCAGGAAGTGGCCAAACTGCACGGCGCCGCCGACCTGTTCGTCCTCTCGTCCACCCTCGAGGCGACTCCGACCGTGGTTCTCGAGGCCCTGGCCTGCGGCACCCGCGTGGTTTCGACCGACAACCCGGGCGCCCTGGAGATGGGCGCCATGTTCCCCGACGACCTTCGCATCGTTCCCCGCGGGAGCCCGGAGGCGCTGGCCGATGGCATTGCCGCCTCGTTGCGAGAAAATCGCCGAATCAGCGAAAGAACGTCCCGAGTGATTGACGAGCGTTTCTCACTTCGCGGACTCGTCGATCGCTACTGCGAGATATACGAACAAGCCCGATGAGACGGATCGACAACGACGCCATCCGTGCCGCGGGTGAAATCAGGTTTCGCAGCGAATACGACTACGCCATCTTCGAATATCTCCGCAGTTCGAAGGTGATTCAGTCGGTCGAACGTTCGGGGGTGAAACTCCAGGGCCGGGTCCTCGACGCCGGCTGCGGCAGCGGAGGCACCGCCATCTCCCTCGCGGAGGAGGTTGGTTTCGCCACCGGCCTCGATCTCTCGCCGCGATTTTCGGATGCCGGCACCCGGCTGGCCCGTGAGAAACGGGTCCGAAACGTGGCCTTCGTGCAGGGCGACGGCCTCATGCTCCCTTACGCGAACGAGTCGTTTGACGTGGTTCTTTCGCACTCGGTCATCGAACATCTCCCCTCCGCCGAGGCCTACATCGCGGAGTGCGCGCGCGTACTCAAGCGGGGCGGCCGTTTCTATCTCTCCACCGCACCCACCCTCTCTCTCGCCGGCGCTCACCTGCCGCGGCTGAGAGTACCGGTGCCCATCCATCTCTTCCTCGGCCGAAGACTGGCGTTCCGGGCCTTCGTCTTTCTCGCCGCCTCCGCCCCCTGGATGCTGAGCGAAAGAGCGAGTGCCAACACCTTTGTCCAGCTCGCCCAGTCCGGCCGCGAGAAGGAAGACGATCTGCTCACCCCGGTGACCTTGCGCGGCATGTCCGAGTGGATCGCGGGCTCGCCTTTCCGTCTGATCTCGGAGCAGCGCTACGTCAGCGGCTTCTTCCGGCGCGCGCTACCGTCGTTCCTCCGCTCGTTCTTCCTGGAGATTCCAGTGGTTGGCGATGTGATGGTGTCGCAGATCGAATGCGTGCTGGAGAAACCGTGACCGTGACGGCTCGTCCCCCGGTTCTTCTCTTCTCCGACATCCGCTTCCCCTCGCCACGGGCGAACGGGATTCAGGTGGTCAAGACGGCCCACGCCCTGGCCGCGCGCGGACGCGAGGTGCGCCTGGTGGTGCGGCATTCCGACCAGAGGCCCACGAGCGAAATCCTGCCGGAATTCGGGGTCGAGGTAAACCCTCGCCTCCACGTCGATCGGCTCGAAGTGGGACACGCGCCCAATTCGTCGTTCATTCCAAGGCTGCGCTATCTGAGTCAGGCTCTGATCCTGGGTCGCCGCTCGTCCCGCAAGGGGGCCATGGTCCTGACCCGCGACCTGCAGCTCGCCGACCTCCTCTTGCGCGTGGGCTGCGCGAACCTGACCTACGAGGCCCACGCGGTGGAAGCGGTGATGTACGAGGACCGGCACCATCTCTATGGCCTGAGCGATCCGCCGAGCGCATCCAAGCGGCGCCGGATCGAGAACCGTGAGCGCCGGGTCTGGACCGGAGCGCGCGGCTTTATCGCAACCACAGGGGGCATCCTCACGACCTTCGAACGACTGTTCGGGGCGCGGCCTCGCACCGCGGTGGTGCCGAACGGCTGCGACACCCCCCGAGATCGGGTGTTCACACCACCGTCCGAAGCGCTGCGGGTGGTCTACGCCGGTCAGCTCTACCCATGGAAGGGCGTCGATGTTCTGGTCCAGGCCTTCGCGTGCCTCCAGCGGGGCGAACTGGTCATCGCCGGAGGACTGAAGGGCGAGCCCGACTTCGAACGCGTTCAGGAATTGGCTCGCCGCTTGAACCTCGGCGAGCGGGTCCGGTTCCTCGGTTCACTGCCCCAAAAAGATGTGGCCCGGGAACTGGCCCAGGCGACCGTCGTGACCGCACCCTTTCTGAAAAGCGCCATGACTTCGGAACACACCTCGCCGATCAAGGCGTTCGAAGCGATGGCCGCGGGACGTCCCCTGCTGATTTCGGACACCGCTGCCTCTCGCGAAATCGTGGAGGACGGACGCACGGGCCTGGTCGTAGCCCCCGGGAACGTGGACGCCTGGGCCGCTGCCCTCGACCGGGTTCTCTCGGACCGGGCCCTTCAGATGTCCCTCGCCCGCGCCGCCTTTGAGAAGGCGACCCAATATTCGTGGGCCCGCCGCGCCGAGCGCATCGAGGACTTTCTCGGAGACGCGGCATGAACCGCGGGATAAACCGCGGAACAATCGGCGCCTTCCTCATCGCGAGCCTCCTGACCCTGGCCCTCGTGTCCACAAAGATCCGGGGGGCGGACGAGATCGAGTACTACTCGCACCTGCGCTCGGCGGTCTTTGATCGCGACCTCGATTTCACCAACGAATACGAGCATTTCTACCACGCCAACCCTCAGGGCCTGGTCGGGTTCAAGGAGACCTTCCTGGACCGCCGCGAGCCAAAGACGGGCCGACCGATCAACTTCGCCCCGATCGGATCAGCGATAGTTTGGTCGCCGTTCTTTCTCGCCGCCCACGCCCTGGTCACGAACGGCGTCTTGAAGGGTGCGGCCGACGGTTTCTCTCCGGCCTACACCGGGGCTGTGGCCTACGGATCGGCGCTCCTCGCGATAGCGGGCTTCGTTCTCGCCTTCTTCACCTTGAAACGCCACCTTGGCGTCACCGAGGGCCTCGCCCTCACGTCCATCCTGGCCGTGTGGTTTGGAACTCCCGCCCTCTACTACATGACGGTGGCCCCGGCCTTCGCGCACGCGCCTTCGATCTTCGCGGTGTCGCTTCTCTTCTACCTTTGGCTTCGAGCGAGAGAGAAAGACCGTGTTGTCGACTGGGTGCTCATGGGTTTGTGCGCCGGCCTCGCGGTGCTGATCCGCGAGCAGGCCGTCTTGTTCCTGATCGCCCCCGGTCTGGACCTCGGCATCCGGCTGATCAAGGGCGATGTCCGTCGCTCTCTCGAACGTGGCGTGGCGGTCATGGGCGCCACCGGCCTCGTCTTCACCCCCCAACTCCTCGCGTATCAGGCTCTCAACGGGACTTTTGGACCCACGCAACTGGTTCAGCGGAAAATGGACTTCGGTTCACCCCATTTCTTCGACGTCCTCGTGAGTCCGGGACATGGGCTCTTGTTGTGGACACCTTTTCTCCTCATCGCCTTTCTTGGTCTCGGGCGCAGCATCTTTCGCCTGAAAGCTCTGGGGGTTTTCGTGACGGTGGCGCTTGTCGCTCAGGTCTTCATCAATGGTTCGGTTCTCTCCTGGCATCAGGCGGGGGCTTTTGGATCGCGACGTTTCGTGGATTCGACCGTTCTCTTCGTCATTGGCGTCGCGTTCGGTTTGATGGCGCTTAAAACGCGCACTCAGAAGATCGTGGTCGCCCTCGCAATCTGGTGGAATGTCTCTCTCATGGTGCAGTTTGGTTTGAAACTCATGGATCGTCAG
>CAZFQH010000014.1:0-7984 GCA_964520805.1 uncultured Acidobacteriota bacterium
GGGCGCGCCCTTGTGGGCGCCCTTCGCATCCCACCGCGCGCCGTCGTAGGGGCGCGCCCTTGTGGGCGCCCTTCGCATCCCACCGCGCGCCGTCGTAGGGGCGCCCCTTGTGGGTGCCCTTCGCATCATGACGCTCGTTTTCGCAGGGCAGGCACGAGGCCTGCCCCTACGGTTCGAACACTCGCGAGATTTCGCAGGGCAGGCACGAGGTCTGCCCCTACGCTTCAAACACCCGCGAATCTTCGCAGGGCGGGCACGAGGCCTCCGCCCCCCGGTTCAAACAATCGAGGTCTGCGCCTTCGCGGCCTGTTCATGCCGCTTGAACTTGGCTCGGTCCCTATACTCCGCGGATGGCTGAATACGGACGACAGGATCCTCTGGATCCTCTTTGGGAAGCGATCGAGGATCTTGGAAAGAAGGTGCGTGGAGCGGGCTCAGGGGGTGGCTTCAACGTCAGCGCGGGACGCATTCGGAACTACCTGATCGCGGCCCTGGTGGTGCTTTTCCTCTTCACCGGCTTCTACCAGGTGGCGGCCGACGAGGTGGCGGTGGTACAGCGTTTCGGGAAATACGTTCGAACCGCGGGCCCCGGACCTCACTTCCGCGTGCCTTTCGGCATCGAACGGGTGACCCGCGTACCCGACAAGCGTCAGCTCAAGATGGAGTTCGGTTTCGAAACCGTGAGTTCGGGAACCCAATCGGAGTTCCGGACCACCGACGAATCGAAGAAGGAATCCCTCATGTTGACGGGAGACCTGAACGTCGCGGTGGTGGAGTGGATCGTCCAGTACCGGATCAAGGATCCCTACAAATATCTGTTCCACCTGCGCAGCGTATCCGCCACCTTCCGCGACATGACCGAATCCACCATGCGCGAAGTGGTGGGCGACCACAGCGTCGATGAGGTCCTGACCATCGGGCGTGAAGCCATCGCCCTCCAGGCCCGGGAGGAGTTGCAGCAGCTGTGCGACCTCTACGGCAACGGCATCGAGATCCAGCAGCTTGTCCTTCAGGATGTGAATCCTCCCGATGAGGTGAAACCCGCATTCAACGAAGTGAACCAGGCTATTCAGGAGAAGGAGCGCGCGATCAACGAGGCGCTCGCCGACTACAACTCCGCGGTGCCCCAGGCCAAAGGGCAGGCCGAACAGCAAGTGCGCGCCGCTGAAGGGTATGCCCTCGAACGCGTGAACGTGGCGGAGGGCGACGGCAAGAGATTCGAGGCGGTGTACGAGGAATATCGAAAGTCTCCCCAGGTCACGCGAAGAAGGCTGTATCTCGAAACCCTGGCCCGTGTACTCGAACGCTCGGGCAGCAAGATCATCGTGGATCAGCAGGCGAAGGGCATCCTGCCCCTGCTTCAGCTCGACTCGCTGGCGAAGGAGAAGAAATGAACCAGAAGATCATCAACAACATCGTTCGGGTGACGATCCTTCTCGTCGTCGCGAGTTCGAGCGTTTACACCCTTTCCGAAACTGAGCAGGCCGTTCTGACCGTCTTCGGCAAGCCCGCGGGCGACGCGGTCAACACTCCCGGACTCCATTTCAAAATCCCCTTCGTCCAGGTGGTGAACCGATTCGACAAGCGCTGGCTCGAGTTCGACGGCGATCCGAACCAGATTCCCACCCGCGACAAGAAGTACCTGTGGATCGAGACCTATGCGCGATGGCGGATCTCCGATCCCCTCCGCTTTTATCAGGCGGTACAGGACGAACGGGGCGCGCAGAGCCGCCTCGACGACATCGTGGACGGCGAGACCCGCAATGCCGTCGCTTCCTTCGACGTGATCGAGCTGGTGCGGTCGTCCAACCGTGAGTTCGAGGCCACCGAAGAACTGAGCGGCGTCGAGGAAGGCTCAGAGGTGGACGTGAAGGTCGTCACCGGCCGGTCGAAGATCGCTGAAGTGATCCTCGCCAAGGCCGCGGCCATCACTCCCCAGTTCGGCGTCGAACTGGTCGATGTCCGCTTCAAGCGGATCAACTACGTCGAAACGGTTCAATCCAAGGTGTTCGAACGGATGATCTCGGAACGTAAGCGGATCGCCGAAAAGAGCCGATCGGAGGGTGCGGGTCGCGCCGCGGAGATCCGCGGCCAGAAAGAACGCGACCTGCTCGCCGCATCCTCTGAAGGGTACAAGAAGGCCCAGCTCCTCAAGGGCGCGGCCGATGCCCGGGCCACGAACATCTTTGCCAAGGCCTACGAACGCGACGCGGACTTCTACGCCTTCTTGAAGTCGCTCGAGACCCTGGAGAAGACGATCGACGAGAAATCGGTCCTCGTGCTTTCAACCGAGTCCGAGCTGCTCAAGTACTTGAAGGGCGCGGGCGGGAAATGATGACGGATAGAATTACGGCCATGCGAAGCAAGCAGCGGGGGGCGGAGCAGTTTCTGGACCTTCACCGCCGGGCGGCCACAAGGGCCGCCCCTACAAAATAATGGGACGATTAATCGAGCTGATTACGGATGTGGCCGCCGCCGCGGATGAGGCCGGCGCAAATCTCACCTTGGGCAACGCCGACTTCGACCGCCTCCGCGACGATTGGGGCGACGACGAGATAGAGGACGCTCTCGCCCTCGCTCAGACCGCTTTCCATCACGAGGCGGTGAACGAAGCGGCCGATTCGCTGTGCGCGCGGGTCATCGAAGTACTCGGCACCTTCGCCAACGAGACGAAGTTCGCGAGCGCCGCCGAGCCCGACGCTCCGATCCCGACCGACACTCTCGCTCACCTCGCCCGGAGTGTCGCCTATCTCGAAGAGGCCCTGGCCCTGGTGCGCGACTCGCCCCCGCCCGACCTGACGCTGTTCAACCAGCTTCAGCAGCGCCTCGCGAATCAGGGCATCGAGGCCGAGATGACTCCGCTTCCAGTGCCCCCCGGGGTCCCGGGAGCCGACGACGAGATCGAACACTGAAAGGCCGGTTTGTGGCGCGTCTAACGACTCGGGTATAAAGACACTACGTCAGGAGCGGTCAACCGAGTCTCCCCCTCTTCTGTCAGCAAAAACCGTCCCAAGAAACGGTTCCCAAGAAACCTCAAGGCCTTAGCTCTATAAGGAGAACGAACCGCGCGAGGCGTCTTTTGCCCCCGAGGCAACGCCCAGCGCGCGTGCAAGTGTTATGGCGGAAAATATCGTACTGGCCGAGATGACCTGGCCCGAAGTTCAAGAGGCCACGGTCGACCGAAAAGCGGTGGCCCTGGTTCCCCTCGGCGCCACCGAGGCCCACGGCCCGCACCTTCCACTAGCCACCGCCACCTACCTCGCCATCGACGCGGCGAAGCGGACCGCCCGAAAGCTCAAGACCCACGGAGTTCGGGCCCTCGTGTTTCCGAACATCTCCTACAGCGTCTGCGAGCGCTCGGCGGATTTCCCCGGTACTCTGGCACTTTCGCGCCCTGCCGCGGTGACGTTCCTGAAGGAAGTGGCGGCAGCCGCCACCAAACACTTCCGCGCGGTGGCTTTCGTCAACACCCATTTCGACCCCGCACATCTTGAGGTCCTGAAGCAGGTCATCGACGAATCCAAGAAAGCCGGAGTGTCCGCCTGCTTCGTGGACCTCACCCGCAAGCGCTGGGCGCAGCAGCTGGGCGTGGTCTTCCAAAAGGGCGATCATGCGGGGACGTTTGAGACCTCGGCCATGATGGCCTTGAACCTTCCTCTGGTGCGCGAGCACGAGCGGATAAGCATTCCCCCCATGGACGGTCTGGTGGCTTCCATGAAGGGCGGAGCGAAGACCTTCCGGGATGCCGGAGGGGAGGACGCCTACTTCGGCGACCCCGGTGCGGCGACCATCGAAGATGGCGAAAACATCCTCGAGCAGATCTCCGAGATCTGCTCGGTCTCCGTCATGGAACACCTGGCGAGCAAATCGTAGCGCGTGCTCGCCATCGCGAGCGGGTTCCGCTCGGACCCGCGAAGCGATCCCGTAGCTTTTTCTAGATCACTTCAAGACGTCGGGCGTATCGGGAAGCGGATGAGGAAATGCAGACCACCGCGATTCTCCGCAGCGATACTGCCGGCCAACAGGTGGGTCACCAGGTTGTAGACGATGTGAAGCCCGAGGCCTGAACCGCCCTGGTTACGACGGGTGGTGAAGAAGGGCTCGAAGATGCGCTTGAGGAACGCTGGTTCCACACCCCGGCCGTTGTCCTGGTACTCGAGAACAAGCTCAGAGGCAACGCGCCCTTCGCTCCGAACCCGCGCGCTGATCTCGATCAGACCGCTCTGTCCGGGGGCGAAGGCATGAGCCAAAGCGTTGCTGACCAGGTTCATCACAATCTGGTAGATGGCGCCCGGATAGCTGTCGATAGCCAGATCCTGCGGACAATCGATACGCAACTCATGGCCCGTTCCCTTGAGAGCCGGCCGAAGCGCGAAGGCGACCTCGCCCAGATAGTCGGCAAGCTGGATCACCCGGCGATCTTCCCGGCTCTGATCCACGGCCACCTGTTTGAAGCTGCGCACGAGCTGGCCAGCGCGCTGAAGATTCTTCAGGATCAGGCGGCTCGATTCCGCGGCGTCGCTCATGTAGTGCGACAGGTCCTCCCCACCGATCTGCTGCAACTCCGCCCGCCGTTCGAACTGTTCCGTGATGGTCTCAAGGTGTGAGGCGGCGGTGATGCCGATGCCGAGCGGGGTGTTGATTTCATGGGCGACGCCGGCCACGAGACTTCCGAGGGACGCCATCTTCTCCGACTCAATCAGCTGATCCTGGGTCTCACGCAGCTCGCCCAGAGTGCTTTGAAGGTCGGCGTTTGCCGCGGTGAGTTCGCTCGTGCGTTCGGCCACGCGCGATTCGAGCGCCTCGTTGCTCGCCCGCAACGCCTCTTCGGCGGCCTTGATCGAAGTGATGTCGCGATGGGTGCCGATCATGCGAACCGCCTTACCGTCGCGGTCCCGTTCGACGATCTGGCCCCGGGTCAGTATCCAGAACCAACCACCCTCCTGGTCGCGGGCGCGGCAGGTCATCTCGCAGTATTCGGTTTCTCCGCGGAGGTGGGCCATCATGGCCTGATGGCCGGCAGGAAGATCCTCGGGGTGGACGAGCCGGGTGTAATCCTTGACCTCGGCCGGCCGGTCAAGCGGAACCGCGGCCAGGTTCGGCAGCGGATTCTCCCGCCGTACCGTGCCTTTGACGAGGTCGAGATCCCACAGCTCGTCGCGGCTGCCCCAAAGCGCCAGCTTCAGTCGATGCTCGCGCTCGGCGATCTCCCGCAGGGCCTGACTTCGTTCCCGCGACCGGCGCCTGACCGACCGGGTCAAGAAGGCGAGGAGTCCGACGAAGGCACTGGCATAAGCGAGCTTCGCGCCCGGGGACCAGAAGGGCGAAGGTGAAATGGAAACCGGCAGCCGGGTTTCCGGCCCGTACTCCAGGCCGTCGGCATTCGAGGCACGCACGCGAAACACGTAATCGCCGGGCGGCACGTGGGTGAAACTCGCCATACGCTGGCCCTTGGGCAGAGCGATCCAGTCCTCGTTCAACCCTGCCAGCTGGTAGCTGAAGCGGACGGTCTCCACGTTGGCGTAGTTCATGGTCGAAAAACTCAGCGACCAGACGGGCTCGGTAGGATCCAGTCGCAGGGTGTCCACATAGGCGACCGTGGCTTCTCGCCGGTCGCGGCTCGCCTGCGCGCGGTAGATGTCCACACCGGTCAGCACCACCCGCGGCAACCGCCGGTCGAGCTGGAAGTCGCGGGGATGAAACTGCACCACCCCCAGCAAGCCGCCGAAGAAGAGCACTCCTTCGGTGTCGATCGCGGCCGAGCCCAGGAAGTACCCGGAGCGATCGAAGCCGTCGCTCGCGGTCAGGGCGCGCACCCGCCCGGTCTTGCGATCGTATTCGTCGATCCCGCCGATGGAGCTGATCCAGAGCATGGAGTCCTGGTCCTCGATCACGCTCCCGATCGCGTTGGCGCTCAGGCCTTCGCGGGCGGAGACGGTGAAGAAGGTCAAGGTCTCGCCCCGGCCAATCCGGCTGATGCCGGCCCCCTGGGTCCCCATCCATAGCTCGCCGTCTCTGGTCTCGAAAAAGGTGGTGATCACGTCGCTCTGAAGGGCGTTTTTTTCGCCTCGGCGGGCCCGCACCACGGTGAGCTCATCGCGCCCGCGGTCGAGCCGCACCAGACCCGTGCCGTTCATGCCGATCCACAACATCCCATCGCGATCTTCGAAGAGACCGTTGACGCTGCTTCCCGGGAGCGAACGCTTCGGCTTCGCGGGGTCGATCGTGTACTGAACATAGGAGGAACAGCCGGAGCACAAAGCCAGAACCCCCGCGTCCTCGGTGCCGATCCAGAGCGTGCCATCGCGGGTTTCGTAAAGGATGCGGGCGGCGCGGGTCGGCAACCGCCAGGGCGCGTCGTCCGCCCTCATGAACCCCTCGCCCGAGGTATTCAACCTGGCAACACCGCTGCTCGTCGCCACACAAAGCTCTCCGTTCCGCCGGCGCAGAATGGACTGCACACCGTTGCCGGGCAACGACCCCGGATCTTTGGGATCGTGAAGGTAGCGGCGAAGAACGCCACGACGAAGGTCGTAATGAACCAGTCCGCCGCCCTCGAACAGCCCGAACCAGAGCGTTCCGTCCCCATCGCGGAAGAGGGCGCGGGTGGGGTTTGTGGGAATGCTGCGGGGCTCCGATGCACGGTGGCGGATGAGGCGCAGCGCTCGGGTAGCGGGCTTGTGCAGGGAAACGCCGGCGGTCCAGGTACCGAACCACAGGAGACCGTCGCGGTCCTCCATCATCGCGGGAATGCGGTTGGCCCCGATGCCGCCGATGTCGGTAGCGTCTTGAGTGAAGCTCAAGAAGCGACCGTCTCCCTGATAGCAGCTCAGTCCGTTGTAAGTGCCCACCCATAGTTCGCCTTGCGAGGTGGTCATCAGGGAGAGCACCTGTGCGTCAACCAGGCGGTTGCTGGTTAGATCCGGGGCGGGACGGTGATGTCTCAGCAGACGCCCCTCGGCGCTGAACTCGAGCAGACCGAGGGCCAGGTCGCCTGCAAAGACCCGTCCGTCTGGAACCGCAGCCAGGGCGGTTATGTTCCAGCCGGGATCCGCGGAGGGACCGTGGGAGGGCCAGTCGCGAAGCGTTCCCGATGCGGGCGAATATCTGAGCAGGCCGCCCGCACCTCCCAGCAGCAGGTCGCCCTGCGGTAGTTCCAGGATGGCGCGCACCCGGCGCAGGCGCGAATCCTGCGGCTGCACGGCCTCAAACCGCGCACCGCCCGCAACCAGTCTTTGGACCGCCCCATCCTGGGTCGAGGTCCACAACGTGCCCTCGCGGGCGATCATCAGCGTGTTCACCTGGGTACCGATGAGTCCTGCGGGACCCCCCTCGAGAAAGCGCTCGATGTGTTCTCGAGCGAGGTCCAGCCGGTTGATCCCGCCGCCCACGGTCCCGACCCACAGCGTTCCCTTCCCGTCGGCCGCGAGGGCCGTAATGTGGCTGTCGCTCAGCGAGTCGGGCCGCTCGGAGTCCGCTCGATAGATGTGGAACCTATAGCCGTCAAAGCGGTTCAGGCCATCCTGGGTGCCCAGCCAAACGAAACCTCGTTCATCCTGGGCGAGGGCGCGCGCGGTGCTGCTCGAAAGCCCCTCTCGTATTCCGACACTGCGGAAACGAATCTGGTCCCGGTCGATCGGCCCGCTGACCTCCACCTGCGCCATGAGGAGGGCGGGCCGCAGATGGCCAGCCGCCATCAGGAGCGCGACGAACACAAATCGCCACGGCCTGAACCAGCCCATGCCGCAAGCTAGCGACAAACCTGAAGAGACGCAAGCGGTGGTCTCCAGAATGTCATTCCCGCGTAGTTTTGGTGTAGTAGATTGATCGCAGTACGGGGCAAGCAGCGTGGTGGTTCTGAAAGCGAGGCTCACGCACATGACAACTCTTGGAACCGTCGTCCCGGCACCGAATGGCGCTTTGGGGCCGTGGCGCGTGCTCGTGGTGGACGACGAGCGCGATGTCCATGACGTCACCTCCATGG
>CAZFQH010000014.1:7994-19529 GCA_964520805.1 uncultured Acidobacteriota bacterium
GTCTTCAAGCGCTTTCAGCTGGATGGCCGTCCGCTCGAACTCCTTCACGCATTATCCGCCGAGCAGGCCAAAGAAGTTCTCCAGCAGGTCCCGGACATCGCCCTCGTCATGCTGGACGTGGTCATGGAGACGGAGCGCAGTGGCCTGGAGCTCGTGAGGTGGTGCCGCGAGGTTCTCGGTAATCGTTTCGTGCGGATTGCTCTGCTCACCGGCCAGCCCGGTCAGGCCCCGCAGCAGCAGGTTCTCGTCGACTACGACATCAACGACTACCGCGAGAAAACTGAGTTGGATCAAAAGCGCTTCTATACCGTGATGATCACCGCCCTTCGGGGTTATCGCGACATCATGGCCGTAGAGCGTGCGGCCCAATTGCAGTGGCGCTACCGCAATGGCCTCGAACGCGTGCTGAAAGCCACGAACAGCCTGTTCGAGTACCGTCAGCTCGCCGATTTCGCGAGCGGTCTCCTTCAGCAGATCATGGCCGTGCTGTGCCTGAACGAGAAAGGCGTGCTCGTCCAGGTCCGCGGCGTCAGCGGGGTGCACGGTGGGGACGAAGGCGAGGAGTTCGAGGTGCTCGCAAGCGTGCCCCACGAGCCCGCCTCCCGAAGCCTGGAGCCCGACTTGAAGGAGGCGCTATCTCGCGCGGGCGCGGCCAGGGCGTCGGGAGTGGATGGCGACATTTTCGTCGGCTACTACCCCTCAAGAACTCCCAAGGTGACACTTCTTGCCCTCAAGGGCGTGGGACAGATCGACGAGATCGACCTGCAACTCCTGAAGGTCTTCTCGTCCAGCATCGCGGTGGCCTTCGACAACATCCTGTTGAATCAGGAGGTCCTCGACACCCAGGGCGAGTTGATTCATCGTATGGGCGACGCGGTGGAGTCCCGCTCCGATGAAGTGGGCTTCCACGTCAAGCGAATGTCGGAGCTGAGCCACCGGCTCGCCCTCGCCTATGGCCTGTCCGCCGAGGAAGCGGACATCGTGCGTCGGGCCGCACCCATGCACGATATCGGGAAGATCGCGACCCCCGACGCCGTGCTGCTCAAGAAGTCCGGCCTCACCGCCGAAGAGTGGTTGGTGATGAGGCGGCATCCTGAGCTGGGGCACTCGATCCTGGCTGGTTCCAAGCGCCCGGTCATCGCCGCCGCCGCCACCATCGCACACCAGCATCACGAAAAACTGGACGGCTCCGGCTACCCGCAAGGCCTAAAGGGCGACGCCATTCACCTTTATGCCCGCCTGATCGCCGTAGCTGACGTGTTCGACGCCTTGAGTCACGCCCGCTGCTACAAGCCCGCGTGGCCCCTGGAAGACGTGCTCAAGTACATGCAGGAGGTCAGCGGATCGCATCTCGACCCGAGGATCGTCCAGCTGCTGATGGAGAACCTCGACCACGCGCTCACCATCAACCAGAGATACGCGGATTAGTGCAACTACAAGGAGGGCCTCCCCCTATGGGGCGGCATCCCTGAAAGTCAGGCCTTCTTCATTTTGGACCGGCCCATGAAGACGAGCACGCCGGAGACGACGAGAACGACGACGCCGGCGATGGTCGCTTGCTCGGGACTGACGTGAACCTCGTGCCATTTGGCGGTTGCTTCGCCGTTGACCCCGAGGACCGTCATGAGGCCCACCAGGGTGATCCAGAAGCCGTTGAACACGCCGAGCCCGCCCCAGGTGGTCAGGAAGTCGCCACTACGTTCCGCGGATGACTTCTTCGCCTCGAGCTCAGGGTTATAGAGGGGCGAGTGGGTGCGGCTGTAGAACCAGTAGATCAGCATCCCGATGTTGAGCCACACGAGGAAACGGACCCAGGTAAGGGTGGCGAGGGACAACATCAGATAAGAGCACGAAAGCACGCCAAGGATCGGCGTGAGCTGGCCGCCCGGGGCGGTGAAGGGACGCTTCACATCGGGACGCTTCACTCTCAGCACCATGACCGCCGCGCAGACGACGACGAAAGCGAAAAGAGTGCCGATGCTGGTCATCTCACCCACCACCTCGATGCGGGTAAAGCCCGCAACGATCGCCACGATGACGCACGTGATCATGGTCGTGATGTAGGGGGTCCCGAACTTCGGATGGATCTTGGAGATACCCGGGGGCAGAAGACGATCTCGGCTCATCGAGAAAAAGATACGGGGCTGGCTCATCAGCATGACCAGAAGCACGCTGGTGATTCCGGCGACCGCACCGGCCGCCACCAGAGCGTCGGCCCAGCCCACGCCCAGGGAGCCAAGGGCAAAACCCACCGGAGCGTTCAGGAACTTCGTCACCTGTTCCGGCGACTGGATGGTCGTGCCGGGCAGCGTTGATTCAACGCTCCGATACTCGGTCACCGGGATGACCCCCGATAAAACCGCGGCCACGGCGATGTACAAAACGGTGCAGATGAGAAGGGACGCGATGATGCCGATAGGGAGATCGCGTTGGGGGTTCTTCGCTTCTTCGGCCGTGGTTGAGACCGCGTCGAATCCGATGTAGGCGAAGAAAACGACGGCCGCCGCACCCATGACGCCGGACCAGCCGTAAGGCGCGTAAGGCTCCCAGTTGGTGGGCTCGACGTGCGAGAAGCCGACGCCTAAGAAGATGAGTACCGCGAGGAGCTTGATCGCGACCATCACCGAGTTGAAGCGCGCGCTTTCGCGTACGCCCACCACGAGGAGGATCATCATCATCAGCACGATCATCACCGCCGGCAGGTTCACCACCGCACCGGGGAGGATGCCGGGACCGGCCTGCATCCAGGTAGGCAGGGTGATGTCCATCTTCGCAAGAACGCGCTGGAAGTAGCCGCTCCAGCCGATGGCCACGGTCATCGAACCCACCGCGTACTCAAGAATGAGGTCCCATCCAATCATCCAGGCAACCACTTCGCCGAGGGTTGCGTAGGCGTAGGTGTAGGCACTGCCCGACACCGGGATCATCGAAGCGAACTCGGCGTAGCACAAAGCCGCGAAGCCGCAGGCGAGGCCGGCGAGAACATAGGAGAGGGTGATCGCGGGGCCCGCCTGGTTGGCGGCCGCGGTGCCGGTGAGGACGAAGATACCGGTTCCGATGATCGCGCCGATCCCCAGCAAAGTGAGGTCAAGCGCGGACAGCGATCGTTTAAAGCCCTTGCCCTTTTCTATGTCGCCCGCAAGTTGCTCGAGCGACTTGGTCTGAAAAATATTGGCTGCCATTAAATCTCCAGAAGCGGCGTGTTCATCTCATTGAAGAGGACGAGGCCAAGGCCCTCGCGTCCCGTTCGCGGTGTTGCGGGCAGTATAGCTACAATGAAACACACACTTTTATTTCTAAAAGGAGAAAAAACCAATGAAGTTGATGCATTCTCTGGGCTTTGCCCTGTCGTTGACCGCCACCCTCGCCCTCGCTCAGGAACAGCGTGGCGAGACCAAGGCGACCGTCGCCGCCAAGTCGGTGTCGGTCGAGTATGGACGCCCGGTGCTCGCCGGACGCGACATGCTGGGAATGGCCAAGGTCGGAACCTCCTGGCGCATGGGGGCGGGTTCCCCCACCTCCCTCAAGACCGAAGCCGAGTTGACCTTCGGCAAGACCGTTCTCCCCAAGGGTACCTACACTCTCACCGCCGTGAAGGACGAAAAGGGCGACTGGACCGCGATCGCGACGGACCCCGCCACGAAGACCGAAGCGGGCCGGATGCCTCTCGTATCCAGCATTCTCAAGGCCCCGGTGGAGCAGTTCACCATCGAAGTCACCGGCAAGGACAATGCGGGTGAGTTCGCGATGATGTGGGGAACCGCGAAGATGGCGGCGCCTTTCACCGGAAAATGACCGTGGTCCCTCGGGCTGCCGCGGGCACGTGCGGGGGGCGCTCAACACCCGTAGGGGCAACCCCTTGTAGGGGCGCCCCTTGTGGGTGCCCTTCTAGAACCCGCGCATGAAGGTTCTGGTCGCCGACAAGTTCGAGGAGCTGGGTCTCGTCGGCCTGCGCGCCGCAGGCTGTGAGGTGGTCTATAAGCCCGAACTGGCCGGCCCCTCCCTGGCGTCCGCTCTTGGTGAATCAGCCGCCGACGTATTGGTGGTGCGGTCCACCAAGGTGGGCGCCTCGGAGATGGACCAGGGCACGCGGCTCGCCCTCATCGTGCGCGCCGGTGCCGGGGTGAACACTATTGATCTGGAGGCCGCTTCGGCCCGGGCGATCGCGGTATCGAACTGTCCGGGGAAGAACGCAATCGCCGTCGCCGAACTCGCGTGGGGACTCATCCTGGCCCTCGACCGGCGCATCGTGGAGCAGACTCGCGACCTGACCCAGGGGGTCTGGAACAAAGCCGAATATGGCAGGGCCCAGGGGCTTTCCGGCCGCACCCTGGGAGTACTCGGGACCGGTTCTATCGGCCGGGAAGTGATCCACCGGGCGCGCGCCTTCGGGATGAACGTGGTCGCTTACAGCCGTTCCCTGGACGAAGCATCGGCGCGGGAACTCGGAGTCACGCGGGCCGCCTCAATCTGCGAGGTGGCCCAGGCCGCCGACGGGGTGAGCGTACATCTGGCACTGACCAAGGAGACCCGCGGACGGCTCGACGGAGCGTTCTTTGCGGCCATGAAGAAGGGTGCGTTCTTCGTCAACACCAGTCGGGGCGAGATCGTGGACGAGGCTGCTCTCCGTGCCGCGGTTCGCGACGTGGGTCTTCGCGCAGGCCTTGACGTCTTCTCCCACGAACCCGCAGGAGGCACCGGGGCCTTTGCCGATCCGATCGTCGGATTCCCGGGCGTGGTCGGAACCCACCACATAGGCGCCTCCACCGAACAGGCGCAAAACGCCATCGCGGAAGAAACCGTCCGCATTGTCCGCACGTTCAAGAACACCGGACAAGCGCCCTCGGTGGTGAACCTCGCCGATCGCACCCCGGCCACCCACCTTCTTTCCGTTCGGCACCGCGACCGGGTGGGCGTGCTCGCGCATGTCTTCTCTGAACTTAAGCTCGCCGGCATCAATGTGGGTCAGGCCGAGAACGTGATCTTCGCGGGGGCGGCCGCGGCCAGCGCCCGGATAAAGATGAATCGGGAGCCCGGCCCCGAAGTGCTGCAACGCATTCGCGAGGGCTGTCCCGACGTCCTCGCTCTTTCGATCACCGTTCTCTAGGGAGAAGGGTCCGACTACGCCTCAGTGGAACGGGGTGTCGATCTTGTGGTCCTTGGTCTCGCGGACGTAGATGCCGCCCACGACGAGAGTGAGGACGCAGATCAGGATGGGGTAGATGAGGCCTGTGTAGATGGCGCCGTCACCGAAGGTCGCCGCTGACCAGGCCGAGGTCGTGGCCGCCGTGGCGATGAGGGGCAGGAAGCCGCCGAACCAGCCGTTTCCAAGGTGATAGGGCAAGGACATCGACGTGTAGCGGATCGAGGTCGGAAACAGCTCAACCAGAAAAGCGGCGATGGGCCCGTAGACCATGGCCACATAGACCATCTGAACGAAGACGATCAGGATCAGGCCGATCATGGCCCCGCTTCCGAGGCTCGTCACCGAGGCCACGAGGTCGGGGTTCGCCAGTTCACGCATCGCCATGTAGAGCGGCACGTAGGTCAAGGCGCCGAGCGCGCAGCCCGCGAGCATGATCTTCTTCCGCCCGATCCGGTCCGACAGCCACCCGAAGTAGAGGATCAATGGCGTCCCCAGGACGAGTGCGGTGGAGACAATGGTGTAGGCGAGGGTCCAGTGCAGATTGAGGGGCCTTTGCAGGAAGGTCAAAGCGTAAAACTGGCCGGTGTACCAGACAACCCCCTGTCCCGCGGTGGCGCCGAAAAGGGCGATCATGACCAGCCTTCGGTTTTTGGCATGGACGAAGCTCTCAACGAGCGGATTCTTCGAAACCCGGCCTTCACTTTTAAGGCGTGCGAAAAGCGGCGACTCGCTCATTTTCAGGCGGATGTAGAGGGAAACCGCGAGCAGCACGAACGAGGCGAGGAATGGAATGCGCCAGCCGAAACTCCGGAATTCCTCCACCGAGAAGACGGTGCGGCACCAGCCGATAACGCCGAGGGAGAGAAAGAACCCGAGGGTGGCGGTGGTCTGGATGAAGCTCGTATAGAAGCCTCGCTTGTGGTCGGGAACATGTTCGGCCACGTAGGTTGCAGCTCCTCCGTACTCGCCACCGAGGGCGAGGCCCTGAAGAAGCCGGAGGGTCACAAGAAGGAATGGGGCCAGCATGCCGACCCTTTCATACGTGGGCAGAAAGCCGATGAGTGCGGTGGCGAGACC
Organism: uncultured Acidobacteriota bacterium; assembly: GCA_964520805.1. GTDB lineage: Bacteria > Acidobacteriota > Vicinamibacteria > Fen-336 > JAGNNV01 > JAGNNV01. The sequence continues at coordinate 14,218 of CAZFQH010000014.1, forward strand.
CATCGTCACCATGGTGACCAGGAACGTGTACTTGCGGCCGACCAGGTCTCCTACGCGCCCGAAGATAATCGCGCCGAGCGGTCGCACCCCGAACCCGGCGCCAAAGGTCGCGAGGCTTGCGAGCAGGGCGGCCCGGTCGTTACCGGGCGGGAAGAATAAGTCGCCGAAGAAGATGGCGAGCGACCCGTAGAGATAGAAGTCGTACCACTCGAAAAGAGTGCCGACACTCGCGGCGAGGATGACCCGCCACAAACCCTTCTCGCCCGCCGTCTCAGGGGCGGTGTTCGCCACAGCCGTGCTGGTCATCTGAGGGCTAAGGGAATCACGAGTTTCAGACCTGATAGGACATCGGAGAAGGCCATCACCTTCACGTCGACGAGACCCGCGGAAGGGCCAAAGTGCCGAATGTCGTCTTCACGAAACTCCTTCCGGCCTTTCGGCCATACCGCCCAGATCATGCCGTTCGGGACGATACGTTTTTTCGCGTCGAGAAGGCGAGTCAGGTCCGAAGTGGCGTCGAGGCCGACGACGACCATGTCGTAGGGGCCCCCTCCGGGGCGGGTCGCAACCCGCGCTCCGGCGCCCTTCAACTCGGTTACAAAATCGGGATCCTTGAGCGCCATCACGGCCACGCGGGCCCCCGGCTTGACCCCGAGCTTCTCGATACGGGTCCGGAGAGAGATCAGATGAGCCCCTGGATCTCTTCCGGATTCTGGAACTTGAGCTCGGTCAGCGCCTTCAGCAAGGAGCGCGCACAGCCGCGACAGTGATCCAGTTCGGGGTAACCCGTAGGATGGTCCACGAAGGTCAAATGGAAGGCCGCGTCCTCGACCGTATTGTGTCGCGTGCACGCGCCCCCTTCCACCCGATGGGGCGGGCGTCGTTCGTACTTGAAGCCGGACATTCCGGGAAAGGTCTTTTCGAGGAGGTGCTCGACGACCCGGATGATGCGGTCCTTGTCATAGCCGAGCAGGCGGGAATCGGCGCGCACCGACACCTCGGTGCCCCGCTCAGTCCAGGCGACCGCAATGCCCAAAGACGTGCCTTCCACCCGCAGGAGATCGCTCGCGATTTCGGCGATAACGTCGCGATGCGCATCGGGCACGCGTCCAATGGGGGCGATCTTCACGGCACCCTGGGTCATCATCCACTGGGTGGAGATCGACTTGTACATGTACCACTGGGACGGCACGCGGTAGTCGCGCAGCTCGGACAGGATGTCGCGCGTTTCGTCGTCACGTGTGAGTTTTTCGAACATCCGGAAGTCGAGAGCGGTGGCGCCATGCAGCAGAGCGGTGGTGTCGGTGTAGATACCAAGGGCCACCGCCGCGCGGCCTTTGGGCCCGATATCGTCCCAGACCCCGAAGGCGAGGCCGATCGAGGCCATGAAGGCCGAGGTCGAGCCCACGGGCAGACCCACATAGGCGTGACGTATCGAGCGCACGCCTCGCTCCTGACTTTGCCGTTCCACTTCCTCGAGGCCGGTGTGGTGGTCGGCCACAAAGAAGAAGTCGCGCTCCGGCTTCACCCCCGTGGTGTTGCGAGCACCCAGGGGCGGCGACGCATCCACCATACAGGCGAGACCGTCCTCGATGCGGCCCTCGTTCGGTGAGAAATACTCGATGCCGCAGACCTTGACCATCTGTACGTTCTGAGGATGGCCGAGCGCCCCGGTCAGGATGTGGACTTGTTGAGCGCCCAGTTTGCGAAGGATCGCGCCCAGCATCACCGCGCTGCCGAAAGCGTCGGGATCGCCGGTCCATTGGGTATAGATGTTGGCGCCGCGGTCGCGAATCAGCGGGGCCGAGCGTTTGAGACCGGCATAGGCCGAATACGCGAGGCGAAGCAGCTCGAAATGATTCCGGGTGAAGCGCTTTCCGAACGGGCCGCCGAACTTGGAAATGACTCGAGCGATGCCGGGGAGTCTTCCGGGATGGACGAGGGGCTTCTTCGGGGTCGGGCCCGGCTTGGACGGCCGGCTGCCGTTTGGGTGCGCGCTGCCGTTTGGGGGAGGCTGGGAGTTCAATAGAACTTGCGGCCCGAGGACGCGTACTCCTTCAGAATCTTCGCGGGAACAAAGCGGGCGCCATGACGATCCTGCAGACGATTCAAGGTTTCGAGCACCTCGGCAGCCCCCAGTTTGTCGATGGCGCGGAACGGTCCACCCCACCAGGGGGGGAAGCCGAGACCGAAGATGGCGCCTATGTCCCCATCCACCGGCTTGCGCAGAATGCCTTCCTGCAGGCAATAGGCCGATTCGTTCAGGAAGGCGTGGAAGAGCCGCTCCTGGATGAGCTTCGCGTCCATCGCTTTGTGTCCGGCCCCTCCCGGCATCAGCGCGTAGACCGAGGTGTCGACTTCCTTCGACTTCGAGCCTTCGGCGTATCGGTAGAAACCCTTCCTGTTCTTCCTCCCCTGACGGCCATCGGCGACGAGCTTCGCCATCGATGCGGGGGGATCCATGCGCGCACCGAACGCCGCGTGGAGGATCTTCTGGACCTTCGCCCCGACATCGATGCCCACCTCGTCGAGCAGGGTGATGGGCCCAACCGAAAAACCGAAGTCTTTCATCGCCTTGTCGATGACTTCGACGGCCACGCCCTCCTCGAGCAGGTGGGCGGCCTCGTTCATGTAGGGCGAAAGAGCGCGGGTGGTGAAGAAGCCGGGACCATCGCCAACCACGATGACGTGTTTGCCGATTCTTCGGCCGAACGCCACCGCCACTTCGGTGGCGCGGCGCGCGGTGTCCTTGGTCTCGATGATCTCGAGCAGAGGCATCTTGTGAACCGGGGAGAAAAAGTGCATCCCGAGGACCAGATCCTTGCGCTTCGCGTTCGCCGCGATATCCGTGATGGGCAGGGAGGACGTGTTCGATGCGAAGACACATTTGTCCGAGGTCGCGTCCTCGGTTTCCTTGAGGACCTGGCGCTTCACGTTCAGATCCTCGAAGACTGCTTCGATCACCAGCTCGGCCTGCCGGAAACCGCTGTAGTCGGTGGTTACCGACACCCGGTCCATTTTCTGTTCGAGATCCCGCCCGGTGAGGCTTCCCCGCTTCTTGCGCTCGGCCCAGATGCCGCGAACGTAGCCGAGGCCACGGCTGGTGCTCGGGTCGTCGCGATCCTTAATGCGCGCGCGCATGCCCGAATCGGCGGCGATGCCAGCGATCCCCGCACCCATGAGGCCGGCCCCGAGAATGCAGACCTTGGCGATCTCGGGCGGCGGTTCGGGAAGCGGCACCGCCTTTTTGATGTCCTGAGTGGCGAAGAAGACGTTCACCAGGGCCCGCGACACGTCGCCCACGAGGAGTTCGCCGAACGCCTGCTTCTCGAGATCGAGGCCTTCGGCGAGCGAGGTCGCCGTGCCATCCCGGATCACGTCGATGGCCCGCAGGGGCGCTGGATAGTGACCGCCCGTCTTCGCCATCACGGTTGAGCGGGCCTTCGAGAAGATGAGAGGCCTCGCCACCCGCTCCAGCAGCTTGATCCCGGGACGCTCCGGCTTCTTCCCAGCCGCGATGGCCAGGGCCAGAGCGGCCGCCCGATCCTCGAGAATTGAGCGCGGGACAACTTCATCGACGAGACCGGCGCGCAGGGCCTTCGTGGCCTTGAGGTTGCGAGCACTCAGGATCATGTCGAGGCCCAGAGCGAGGCCCACGAGGCGAGGCAGCCGCTGCGTGCCTCCCATTCCGGGTACCAGACCCAGCTGAACCTCGGGAAGGCCGATCGCAGTCTTCGGATCATCGCTCGCCACCCGCCCGGCGCAGGCGAGAGACAACTCGGTGCCCCCGCCCAGGCAGATGCCGTTGATGGCGGCCACGAATGGGATCCGCGAGCCTTCGATGCGGTTGAGGAGGGCGTGCCCCTGGCCGGCCAGCGCCACCGCTTCTTGGGCGGTGGTCACACTGACGAACTGCTTGATGTCGGCACCCGCGATGAAACCCTCGGGCTTCCCGCTCACGATCACCACGCCGCGTAGCGTGCGGTCCCGTTCAATCTCCCCGAAAACCGCTTCAAACTCCTGGAGGAGCCCAAGCGAGAGAACGTTGAGTTTTTCCCCCGGGACATCCAGAGATACGACCAGCACGGAATCGCTGCGACGTCGGGTGGTGAGGCTCCCGGTCATTGAATCACTCCTGTGTCGCGCAGTTTGAGAATGCGCGCTTTCGAAAAACCGAGCTCAAGCAGGACACCGCGAGTGTGTTCACCGTGCCGGGGGGCGCGGCGGCGTGTGCTATCGGTCAAGCCGGGCAGAAACGTGGGTGAGAGGAAAGTGTGGTTCGCGGTTTTCTGCGGTGCTACAGCCTGCCGGGCGCGGACCTGCGGATCGGCCATCACTTCCTTCAGGTCTTGCACTGGAGTCACGCAGGCGTCCAGGGGATCGAGGGCGTCCAGCCACTCGGCGCGGGTCTTCGACTTGAAGACGCGCTCGAAGTCGAGCGCCATCGAGGCCTGCTTCTTCCGCGACCACTGGCTGCGCGCATGATCCCTAAAGCCCAGGGCTTCGCAGATCGCCTGCCAGAACTGAGGCTCAAGGGCCCCCACCGCGAGGAAGCGGCCATCGGCGCACTCGTAGGTTCGATAGCAGGCGTGCGTGCCCCACAACTCATCCGGATTTCGGTCTGGAGCCGAAAGGAACCGAACCAGAGGCGCCGAGATCAAGGCCAGGGCGCCATCCAGGATGGAGAGATCGATCACGCCTCCTTTGTATCGGGGCCGTCCGTGGTCTTTGAGCTTCGCCAGGATCGCCACCAGAGTGAGCAGACCCGCCGCGGTGTCCGCGACCAGACCCGGAGACATCGAAGCGCCTCCGGCTAAGAGGCCCGCCTCGCCCGCGATGTTGAGGTCATGAGTGGCGCGGCGCGACCTGGGGCCGGTGGCCCCGTAGCCCGAGAGGCTCACGAACAGAAGCTTCGGGGAGACGCGGCGCAGGCGAGCGGCGTCAAGACCCAGGCGATGCATCACTCCGGGTCGGAAGCTCTCGACCAGCACATCGCTCTTCGCGGCCAGCGCTTTCACGATGGCGAGGCCCTCTTTCGACTTCAGATCGAGGCCAACGCTCTTCTTGCCGCGGTTGAGCCAGGCGTGCAGGGCGCTGTCCGAACCGTCGCTCACCGCGGGAGCCATACCGCGGGTGGGATCGCCCAGTTCCTTCTCTTCGATCTTCACAACCCTGGCCCCAAGGTCGGCGAGGGCCGCGGTCACGTAGGGGCCGGGCAGGTGCCTCGAGAGGTCGAGAACGCGAAGCCCCTTGAGAGGAAGCGCCTTCATCAGCGCGAAGCGTCGTTCCGGGCTGCTATGAACTCAGTGGGG
>CAZFQH010000014.1:19539-23333 GCA_964520805.1 uncultured Acidobacteriota bacterium
GTGGGGCCGCTTTCCACGTCAGCGCTCGAGCACCATCGCGAAGCCCATGCCGCCCTGGGCGCACACCGAGATGAGACCGAACTTCGAATTTCTCCGGGTCATTTCGTGACCCAGGGCGCCGGTGATGCGGGCGCCGGTCGCGCCAAACGGATGGCCGATCGCGATCGAACTGCCGCACACATTGAGGCGGGAACGGTCCACCACCCCGACCCTGGCGCTGCGGCCAAGCCGCTCTTTCGCGAAGGTCTCGCTCTCCAAAGCCTGAATGTTCGACGCGACCTGGGCCCCGAACGCTTCATGCATTTCGATCAGGTCCATGTCGCCGAGCGTGAGGCCGGCGCGGTCCAGCGCCATCGGGATCGCGAGGGCCGGACCCATCAGCAACTGCCACGCCGGATCGACCGCGGCCACCGCCCAGGATTTGATGTAGGCGAGGGGGGTGTAGCCGAGGGACTTAGCCCTCTCCTCGGACATCAGCAAAACCGAAGCCGCGCCATCGGTGAGGGGCGAGGCGTTGCCGGCGGTGACCGATCCGAAGCGGCGATCAAACACTGGCTTCAGTTTCGCCAGCGCTTCCATCGATGTATCCGCGCGGATCAAACCATCGGTGGTCACCGTGGTGCCGAACTTGGGGGCCAGGTGAACGGGTGCGATTTCCTTGGCGAGACGTCCATCGTCCCGCGCCTTGGCCGCGTTCTGGTGGGAACGGAAGGCGATCTCGTCCTGCTCGGCGCGGGAAATGCCGTTGTCCTTCGCCATCTGCTCGGCCGATTGACCCATCGACAAACCGGTCGACGGCTCGGCGATCGCAGGAGTCTCGGGAATGAAATCCTTCGGGCGGATCCGGCTCAAGGCGCTCAGCTGAGCCACCAGACCCTTCGCCTTGGAGGCGGCGAGGATGGCGTTCGTCATCCCCTTCGAATGGAGAATCGGGACCGCGGAAAGAGACTCGGCGCCACCCGCGATTCCGACGTCGATATGCCCTAGCAGAATCGCGGAAGCCACATCGGCGATGGCCTGGTTCGAGGACGCGCAGGCGCGATTGATGGTGTAGGCGGGCACGCCCTTGGGTAGGAGCGCGCCGAGGCCGGTTTCGCGGGCCAGATTCGGGGCCTTGATCGAAGGCACCACCTGACCCATCACCAGGGTCCCCACGAGCTTGGGGTCGATCTCGCTACGCTCGATCAACTCCCGAACCGCCACCTTGGCGAGGTCCAGGGCGGTGAGATCCTTGAACGCTTCGCCGGATTTGGCGAAGGGAGTTCGACAGGACGCGACGAGGGCTACACGGCCGGGCATGGGATTGGGGGCGGAGTCTACAGCCGCTTACTTGGCCGACCCATCCTTGCGAAATTCCGCAGGGGGTTCGGGCGTGATGTCGATGATCGGCCCGGGCGGAGGGGTCTTTGCGGCCTTGGGAGCGGACGCGAACAGCATGCTGAGCGCCCCGGTCAGGAAGACGATGTCGTCGAGCCAGCCCACCACGGGGGCTATATCCGGAATCGCATCGACCGGCATAAGGATGTAGACAATGGCGCCCGCCACCAGCATTTTGGGGAAGCCGGAGACTTTCGGATTGCGCATCAGCGCGACGATGGTCTTGAGGCGGGTCAGCATCTTCGTAGGATCAGGGCTGTGGCGTGGGCGTCGGAATGAGCACCGGCGGACGGATCGGCTCCGGCCGTCGCAAGGGCGAAGGCAGGGCTGCTGGGGCCACGGGTTGAGGTACCGGCTGGGTGGAGGGAGGAATCTCGAAGAGAAGGGGCGAGGACTCCGATCCCACGGAGAAGGACTTGAGGTCGCGCTCCGTGAACTCGGGCTTGAAGAGAATCCGCGGCGAGATCGTCATGATGATGTCGGTCTCCTGAGCGTCCTTCTGATTGCGGCCAAAAAGGCGGCCGAGGAGGGGCACATCGGCAAGGCCGGGAATGCCGGACAGCGAGCGACTTTCGCGGTCGGTGATGAGTCCGGCCAGGATGCTGGTCTCACCGTCACGGAGGCGCAGGACCGAACTCACGGTGCGGTTGCTGAAGGTGGGCAGATCGTTGTAGCCCGCCGGACCGAGCGAGGAAATCTCGAGCTTGAGTTCCAGGGTGACCTCGCCGTCATGGTGCACGCGGGGCTTGATGTCGATGTTCACGCCGACGTTCTTGTATTCGAACGAGGTGATCGGCTGCTGAGCCACTCCGCCGGTGGCGATCGCGGAAAAGGTGGTCACGGGTACTGGAACCTGATCGCCAAAACGCGCGGTGGCGGTTTGTCCCTCAGTGACCCGCAGTTGCGGATTGGCAAGCAGGCGGGACGAGCCGTCAGTGCGCAACAGCCGGTAGACGATGCCAGGAAGGCCGGAGACGATGATGTTGCTCTTCTTGTAGGGCGCGCTGCCCTCTAGAGTGATGACCTTCGAAACGTCGGGGAAGGCCCCGCCCAACAGTCCCGGGTCGACCTGACTCGCGAGGCCCACACCGTTCACGGAGTTGATCTCGATGCCGTAGTCGAGGAGTTTCTGGCGGTTGACCTCGAGGATCTCAACATCCACCGCCACCTCGCCCCGCCGCTTGTCCAGGGCTTCGATGATGCGCTCGGCCGCGGCCACCACCTCGGGCTTATCGTTGATGGTGATGGCGTGAGCCCCGGCGAGGGGGCCCACCCGGCGAGCGCCGAGGGAAATGCGAAGCACGTCGACCACTTCCTTGAGATCGGCGGAGGAGAGGAAGAACGTCTTCACAATCTGATCTTCGAAGTCACGACGTTTCGCCGGAGTGTCCGGGATGACCTGAATGAGCTTGGGGCCGACCACCCGGGTGAAGGTGCGGCTGGTCATCGATAGGGCTTTGAGCGCCTGCTCAAACGGCGAGTCCTTGAGTTCGAGGGTCACCGGACCTGACGTCACCGCCGACTCGAAGACGAAGTTCACGCCCACCACAAGGCCGAGGGTCTTATAGGCCTCCTTGACGTCGGCGCCTTCGAACTTGAAACTCATGGGGGTGTCGAGGGCCGGCTCGATCTCCAGCCCGGGCAAGCTGCGTTCGCGTGCCGACTGTTTCACGGCCGCCATCGTCTTCGGCATGAGGCCCGCGTTGCGGCTCTTGCGCACGTCTTCCATCTCCGCGACGAGGCCTTGCTGGGAGCCGTCCAGATCCAGGGCCAGCTGGTACTCCTCAAGCGCGTCCTTGTAGAGGCCGCGCGCGGCCATCCGGCGGCCCTGGGTGATGTGGGCTTCGGACGAACGCCGGCGGGCTCGCTCCAGCGCAAGCCGGGCGTCGAGCGATTCCGGCTTCTCGTTGAGGGCCTTCGAATACTCGAGCGTCGCTCGATCCCAGTCGCCCAGACGCTCGGCCTTCTCGCCTGCTCGGAAAGCGGCGGAGGTGGCGCAGCCGAGGGTCGCGGCCAGCACCGCGAAGAGAGGCAGGATTCTCGAACCTGGCATCATGAAATCACCTCAACCCCTTTGGGGACATCGAAGCGGAACTGAGCGTCCTTGAGACCGACATTCTCTCTGAAGCCCTCCAAAACGAGCCGGCTGCTCGAGCCCTCGGCATCCTGGATCTCGAGTGCGCGCAGGCGGAGATTTGGATCGAAGATCACGGCAATGCGGGCGACGTTTGGATCCTTCCCGCCCTCCTTCGGGACCAGAATCAGCTTGCGGCCGAGGGCGTCCTTCTCCTCGCCCACGCAAGTGAAGTGATCGAGGAGCTGCCCTCCGGCGAGGATGCGCGCGGTGGCTCGCCTGTCGCCGCGCTGGTTCTGGACCATCACCTGCTTGTCGCGCGGGACGTAGAAGTAGTAGCTGT
>CAZFQH010000015.1:0-19390 GCA_964520805.1 uncultured Acidobacteriota bacterium
GTACCGACGCCCATGAGGTAGCGCGGCTGATCTTCCGGCAGAGCCCTGTCCATCGAGTCGAGCACGCGGACCATGTCCTCCTTCGGCTCGCCCACCGACAATCCGCCGATGGCGTAGCCGGGAAAACCGATCGAGGTGATGGCCCTGGCACTTTGCGCGCGCAGATCGTCGTGCACCCCGCCCTGGACGATTCCGAACAGCCACTGATCCTCTCGAAGGTGCGCGCGTTTCGATCGCTCGGCCCAGCGCGCGGTCCGCTCGGTGGCGTCTTGCACCTCCTCACGGGTCGCCGGATAGGGAGGACACTCATCAAACGCCATGATGATGTCGGCCCCGAGCTTCATCTGAATCTCGATCGACTTCTCCGGAGAAAGTTCCAGGCGCGCGCCATCCAGATGGCTTCGGAAGACGACGCTTTCCTCGGTGCGTTTTCGGAGCGCGGTAAGACTCATCACCTGATAGCCGCCGCTGTCGGTGAGGAACGGTCGCGTGAAACCCGTGAAGCCGTGGAGACCGCCCAGCTCCTTCACGAGATCCTCGCCCGGGCGCACATGCATGTGATACGTGTTGGCCAGGATGATCTGCGCGCCGATGTCTTCGAGATGGGTCGCGGTCAGTCCTTTGACCGAGCCCGCGGTTCCGACCGGCATGAAGATGGGGGTCTGAATCACACCGTGCGGTGTCGTCAAGCGACCGGCGCGCGCGCGATCCGACCGCGCCTCCACCGCGAACTCAAAATATTTCAAAAAATTCTCACCTTGTTCCGCCGAGTATAAGGAAGGGCGCTCGGCCTTAAAGAGCCGAATCGCTCGCCGTATAAGAAACCATATTGGGCCGTCGGGCGCCCGCGGGCCGGGCCGAGACCGCGCGCGCCAGCGTCATCACTAGATCGAACCGAAATCATCGCGGCGGGAGGCCGTCAACCCTAATGTTAAATAAACCATACCAGCGCATCGAAACTATTTGATGCACAGGCTGTTCTCAACAGAACTTCCACAGGCTAAGGCACTGAAATAAAGGGAGACGCGCCGATAAAAAATCACCCGGACCTCTTGACAATGTGCATGTCATTACCTACGCTCCAACTAGTGCATGTCCTCGTTGTCAACACAAAATGTTGGAAACAGGGGCCGGCAATACCTAGATCGAAAGGGGGGATTACACACCATGGCCGCTAAGAAAGCTGCTAAGAAGGCTGCAAAGAAGAAGAAGTAAGTCGCTTCCATTTGCGGCTTCAGGGAGGGGGTGAGCGATCACCCCCTTTTTTTATTTCCCCGCGGCGCGGCCCAGCACAAAACGCTCTATTGCGTGGGCGACCCCGTCGTCGTCGTTGCCGGGCACCAAGACGAGACCCAGGGACCGCAGTCCTTCATCCGCGTTGGCCATCACGCACCCGATGCCCGCCTGTTGAAGCATGGAACGATCATTCCAGTTGTCGCCGATGGCCAAAACCGAGCCCATGTCCACGCTCCAGCGCGAACAGAGGAAGCTCAAGGCCTCCGACTTGTCCACCGTGGGGCCCACCACGTCGATCAACGACAGGTCCTCCGCGGGATAAACGGTACGGAGGGACGTCGCTTCGAAACCCCTCGCGTCGAGGGCCGACGCGAGGTCGCGCATCTCGTTCATCGACCCACCGAACATGACCTGCAGAGGATCGTCCGCTTCGGCCTCGAGAGCGGACACGAGGCTTTCCACCACCCGCACATCCGGATGGGACATGTGCAGGTAGTACGCGAGCAGGGTGTGCGAGGGCGACGCGGTGTCGACGTAAAGCAGCCCCTCTCCGCGATGGCCGACATGGACAACGGGATCGGCCCCGAAATACTTCCCGAACGCCACCACGCTGGCCGCGGTCGCCTTCTTGAGCGGTCTCACCCGGATAGGCAGCGAGTTTTCGATCACCAGACCGCCGTTGTGGAGGACGAGTACCGGATCTCCCGGCAACTGATCGGCGATTCTCCGGGCCGCCGGGTATCGCCTTCCCGTGATCAGGGCGAGGCGCACTCCTGCCTCGATCGCCGCCTTCACCGCCTGGTGGTTGCGGGGCGAAATCTCCTTGCGGGTGTTCAGCAACGTGCCATCTATGTCGAGGGCGAGGACCCGAATCGCCGGTCCGGTGTGCCGATTCAACGCGATTCCCGGCCGTCGAAGGCGTCGACCCTCAGGATCAGATCTCCGGGGCGAATCTTCTCTACGATGTCCATGCCGGAGAGCACCTGTCCGAAAGGAGTGTGGGCCAAGTCGAGATCCGGCTGCGGTTCCAGAGTGATGAAGAACCGGGATCCTCCCGTGTCCTTCGAGTGGGTGGTCATGCCCACCGTGCCCCGGCCGAAGGGCCGCCCGCTGTACTCGCAACGGATCGTGAATCCGGGACCTCCCGACCCCTCGCCGCGCGGGTCCCCTCCCTCCACCATGAAGCCGGGGGCCACCCGATGGAAGGCGAGCCCGTTATAGAAACCGGATTGGGCGAGACGTACGAACGACATCGAGGTGAGCGGAGCGTCGACGAGGTCGAGGGCAATCTCGATGGTGCCGTAGCGCGTGACGATCAGGACCCGCGGCGAATAAAGAGCGTCTGCGTCCGGTTCGTAAAGCAAGACCAGCTCCCGGGCATCCGCGATTCGGATGGCCGCCTTCTCCTGCGGGGCGTTTCCTTGCGCGAGGGTTTCGAGCGCCTTTTGACGAGCAACGGGAGAGGGGTCGGAGCCGGCGACGCGACGCAGCAGGGAGAGACTCTCCTGATCGCGATCCCTCGCCGCGGCCGCCACAATGGCCGTCCGAACCACGAGATCCTCCGGGGCCTTCGAGGCCTCCAGCGCACGGGCGTACACCGCTCCCATACCCGTCCCGCCTTTATCGAACAGCGACGTCAAGCCGCGCACCGCGGCCAGGCGGACCCCCGCGTCTGGATGGTTCACATGATCCCGGAGCGTGGGCAGAGCGTCGAGGCCTCGCGCCAGAGCCACCGCCTCCAGAACCGCCGCCACCACTTTCGGGTCGGTATCGTTGAGCATCGGCAAGAGCAGGGATGCGGCCTCTTCCCCGAGATTCTCGGCAAGGGCGATGGCTACGGACTGACGGACGCGCCCCTCCGCGTCGGGCCCGATGGTGGAGAGGACCAGACCGACGTCCTCCGCATCGGTGCGGATGAGCGCCGACCAGGCCGCGGAGCGGATCCAGGGGTCTGGATGACCCACGTTGTCGATGATGCGCGGGCGCCAGGATGATTGGGCCGGCAGTGCGGCGAGGGCGAGGAGTGCCTCGCGCCGCAACATCAGGTTCGGCGAGTCCACATGAAGCCCGGCGATAGCGATGGCTTCCGCTCCGCCGATCAGAGCGGTCGCGCGAAGAGCTTCGCGAACCACGCCCGGGTCCGGATCGGCGGCCAGCCGGCGAACGACGGGCAGATGCGCACCGTCCTTGAGCGCGCCGAGTCCGCGCACCGCGAGGGAGCGGATGAACGGGTCCTCGGCGGCAGCTCCCGCCAGTAGTATCGGAGTCAAACCCGGGTCGCCCAGTTGCGTGGCGGCCCAGACCGACGCCCACCAATCCACGTACGGAGATGCGTCCGATCCGATGACCGCGGTTTTCAGCGACTCCACATCCTTGAGTCTGGCGAGGGCGGTAACTTGCAGTCGCAGTTCGATCCAGGGGTCGTCGGCACGGCGAGGGTCGTCTCCTCGAATACGCAGGACACCGCCCGTGGTTTTGGGCAGGGCCCGACGGAACGCCTCCGAGATCGCCGGACCCGCCGTCTTGTTCCCGATGCGACCCAGGGCCTCCGCGGCTCTTCCCCGGGTTAAAGGGTCGGCATCGTGCAGGGCCTGGAGCAGATCGGCCACCGCCTCGTCGCGGCCGATCCACCCAAGAGCCAGCGCCGCGGTCCGCCGCACTTCGACCTCTGGGTCCTTCAGGCTCTGCAACAGGCGCGGCACCGCCAGTTCATCTCCGATGCGACCCACGGCCATGGCGGCCCGTCTGCGAATGGCGGGATCCGAGTGCCCGAGAAACGAAATCAGCGCCCCCTCACCCAGGGACCGGGCATCTTCGAGGACCAGAATTCGCGCGAGTACGTCGATTCGGGACAGAGGTTCGTTCGCACCCGCGCCGGAGCGCAGCCCTCCGGTCGCGCACGACAGAGGAAGCAGAAAAACCAGACCGGACAACCAGCGCGGAGTTCGCCGCATCAGCAAGAGGGATCCTCGAACAAAACCAAAGTGTAATGGCCCCCGTCGATTCCAAGGTGAGCGCGGTGCGAGGCGGCCCCCTCCTTATAAACTTCTCCTCCGACCACCACGGAATCGAGAGAGCGGCTGACCCTTATGAATTGTCCCGCCTGTGCCCGACCGGTTGCGATGGCTCGTGGGAGCTGCCTCTACTGCGGAGCGGCGCTCAGTGCCGAGGTTCTGGAAGCAGCCGCCCGCGCTGCCGAGCGCGTCCTTCAAACCGGGAACCTCGTCAATCTGGAGGCGTTGGCCAGGGGTCAGGAGCGAGAGACCCCGCCGCGCCGCTACGTCGTCGTGGAAACCACCGTTGTGAGCGCCGAGGTCCTGGCGGACGCCTGTTCAATCTCGTTATGGGAAGCCCGGCAATGGCGTGCGGCCTCGAGATACCGATTGTTGAAGATCACCTCCGAACCCTTGCCGGGAGTCCTGGAGACGCGGCTTCAGGCCCAAGGTCTGAACGCCCAAAGCCTGTCCGAGGACCTGGTCGCGCGCGCCCGAAAGCCGATCTCTCTGGATTCGATCGACCTCAGGGCGAATCCGCTCCAGTGCTCGCTGAGAGACGATCCCGAACTTCCGCTCGCTACCCGGGCCCTTGAGGAACAAGACCTCATCCTTGTCGTGTCGGCTTCCATCAAACAGGAAAAGGTCAATGAGAACACCACGCGACTCCGGTCCGATCGTCGAATCGAGGACGCCTGGCTCGTCCATCTCCACTTCAAGAACGACACAAGGCCATGGGAGATCGATCCTCGGCGGACCGGCTACCAGGGGCCGGGCCTCGCGTCCGCCCACATGCGAACGGTCGAACTGGTGCGCCGCTTGTCGGTCCGTATCTCCCACGACGAAGGCTTCAAGAACCTGGTCCCCGCATTGTCCCCCGCGCCTGCGGTCGAGGACTTGAAGGCGCTCGGGAACGAGAGGAAGAGGAGCGGGAAGGACAAAACAATCCTCGTTCACAACAACGCAGCACAGTTTCGGGAGTACTCGGCCTGGAGGGCCGCGATCGAGCGGGCCATGGGGTCCTCCTAGGCTGTCCAGCACGGAAGCGCCGCATTAACCTTGCGTTGTGCTACCTTCGGGTCCGCGCGATGAAGCTTGTAGTCCAGATCCCCTGTCTCAACGAGGAAGAAACCCTCCCCGCCGCCCTGCGCGCCATCCCCCGGAAGATCGACGGGGTCGACGAGGTCGTCGTCCTCGTCATTGATGACGGGTCCAAGGATCGGACCCGGGAAGTGGCCCTTGCGAGCGGGGCCGACCATGTTCTGCGCTTCACCCGGCACAAAGGTCTCGCCAGCGGCTTCATGGCGGGTCTTGATGCAAGCCTCAAACTGGGTGCCGACATCATCGTCAATACGGATGCCGACAACCAGTATCCCGCCGCCGACATTCCCCGCCTGATCGGGCCCATCCTGCGCGGCGAGGCCGACATGACCATCGGCGACCGGCAGGTGTCCGAGGTCGCTCACTTCTCATGGATGAAACAACGGCTGCAGATGCTCGGCAGCTGGGTGGTGAGGAAAGTGTCCGGTACGGATGTGCCCGACACCACGAGCGGATTTCGGGCCTTCTCACGAGAAGCAGCGCTCAGAATCAACATCGTCAGCGAATTCACGTACACCCTCGAGTCGATCATCCAGGCCGGCAAAAAACGCCTGGCCATCGCCCACATGCCGATCGAGGCCAGCCAGACCCGCCCCTCGCGCCTGTTTGGCTCGACCGCCGAATACGTCAAGAGATCCGTAGCCACCATCCTCCGGATCTACGCGATGTATGAGCCCTTCAAAGTGTTCATGCTTCTTGGCGGCGTCTTGTTCTCGGCGGGTGCGCTGCTCGGGCTTCGCTACGCATACTTCTGGTGGAACGGCGCCATTACCGGCCACTTGCAGTCGGCCATGCTCTCGGTCCTCCTGCTCATCCTGGGGTTTCAGACCCTTCAGTGGGGCCTCATGGCCGACCTCATCGCCAGCAACCGAAAGCTGATCGAGGATGTTCTCTATCGCGTCAGGAAGGCCGAGCTCGGGAAGGACGCCCAGCCCCGTGGCTGAGCCCGGCGAAACCTCGGTCATCATTCCCGCTTTCAACGAAGCAGGGGGAATTGGTGAAACCGTCGAGGGGCTGCGACGTTTCGGCTTCGCGGAGATTCTGGTCGTTGATGACGGCTCGACCGATGAAACTGCGGCGCGCGCCAAAAACGCAGGCGCCCGCGTGGTCGTCCATCCCTACAACAAAGGGAATGGCGCCGCGGTCAAGACGGGGATACGCGAAGCCGTCTCCCCGGTCGTCCTCCTCATGGACGCCGACACCCAGCACGACCCGGCCGAAGCGGAGAAGCTGATTGGGCCGGTCGGCACCTACGACCTGGTCATCGGGACGCGTTCGCTGAGCGACCAGTCGTTCCTGCGCGCCGCGGGCAATGCGCTTTTCCGGAGTCTCGCCTCCTGGCTGACCGGTCGCCCGATCCCGGACCTCACTTCAGGGTACCGGGCCGCCAAACGCACCGCCTTGCTCGAAGTCATTCACCTCCTGCCGAATGGCTTCTCGTACCCCACCACCTCCTGCCTCGCGCTGATGAAGTCCGGGCACAGTGTGATCTTCGTGCCCATCACGGCTCGACCGCGCGTGGGCACCTCAAAGATCCGACCCTTGCAGGACGGCTTCCGTTTCATCCTCATCATCTTCAAGATCGTCACGCTGTACGCGCCCCTCCGCGTCTTCGCCCCCATCGCCCTTCTCTCGCTCCTGACCGGCGTCGCCTATGGGATCTGGAATGTGGCGAACTTCGACAAGATCCCCATGGGCTCGGCCCTCCTCATTCAGCTTGGCGTGGTGGTCTTTCTCTTCGGCCTCATCTCCGAACAGATCGCCTCCATGCAGGACAGGCGTTGACCCGGGCCTACCTCAAGGGCGATGTTTTCGCGCTTCTCGTTCTTGCTGTCTTCCCACTGATCGCCTACATCGAGCCGTTGCTCGAACACCGTCTTCTCGGCCCGGGCGATGGTGTGGCCCTTCACCTGCCCCTGCGCACCGAGGCGTTTGAGGCCTATCGGAACTTCTCCCTGCCCTTCCTCAATACGCGGGAGTTTCTGGGCACCCCGCTTCTGGGCGCCTATCGCGGAGGAGTCCTCTACCCCCTCACCCTCCTTCTGGCCCCCTTCGAGCCTTTCGCGGCTTTTCAGGCCCTGGTACTCATCTCCCTCTCTCTCGCCGGAACCCTCACCTTCCTCTACCTGAAACGACTCGGCGCCACGGCACCCGGCGCGTTTGTGGGAGCCCTGTCATTCGCCTTTGGCCCCTACCTGCTCGGGCACTTCGAGGACACCGCCACCCTCGTCGCCGCTCCCATGCTCCCCCTGGTACTTCTCACCGCTGAGTCGCATATGAACCGTGCCAGCGCCTCCCGCCTCATCGGTCTTGCGGTCTCGATCGCCCTCCTTGTGCTCGCCGGATCCCCGGAGGCCCTGAAGGCCGGGGGCGCGCTGCTGTTTGGCCGCCTGTTACTGGGGCACACGTTGAGCCGCTCTCCCCGAGCTCCCTCGCGGCAAGCCACCGCCCTCGCCGTCCTGCTGGGCCTGGCCCTCTCCGCACCGCAATGGCTCCCAACCCTCGACCTGCTGCCCTCGGCGGGACGGCAGGTCACCGGTCTTCTTGCCGAACGCGCGGCCGAGGGAGTGTCTGGTCTGGCCGGCCTGATTCTGAAGACCGTGACCCACACCCCCGCGGCCAGCCTCGCCATCGCCAGTCTTCCCCTTCTTTTCGAGCGTCAACCGGTGCGCGTTCTTCTGCTTGCGGTCCTGGCCTCCCTGGCCCTTCAGGTGGGCCGCGGCCCCCTCCTGGCGCCGGGCGCCCTCCCCCTTGTTGTGGAGTTTGCCCTCGCGGTCCTCGCGGGCCTGGCCCTCGATGAGCAGTGGAAAGAACGAAAGACCCATCGGGGTCGAAGGCTGCGCGCCTATTTCCTGGTCGCATCCCTGGCCTCCGTTGGAGTGCTTTCGGTGGCCGCGGCCACCCTGGGCGGCCTTCCCGACCGGCTGGCGGCCGCGGTGGGGGTCTACGCCCTCGCTCTCATCATCTACTTCGCTTTGGCCGATGCGGAGAGCGGCGTCGCCGCCGGAGTCTTCCTCCTGCCCCTGACCGTCTCATTCGCGCTCCAGCCGATCAGTCGCGAAGTATTCCGAGAGGCCCCGACAAGGTCGCAGCTGATTGCGGGCACCCCCACGCGCCGCGCCGTGGATCGCGCCCTGGGAGAAATCGCTGAGAAACCCCGGATCCTGACGCTGGTCCGCGCCTTTCCGGAAGAATTGGCTCTGGACCTCGGGTTCGCGGGCTATGGTGCGCTCATTCCGAGGATTCAAGCGAACGGATACGACCCGATGGCCCCGCAGTCCGCGCGGAGGGTCCTTGGGGAGATGGCGGCGCGGGGCTTCCTGAGCGAGAAGTCTCTCACTCCCGATGTGGCCTTGCTTCGCGAGTGGTCGATCGATGCGGTTCAAGTGCCCACTGAAGACCTCACCAAGGCCAAAGGCGACGAGGGCTTTGAGATCACCCTTCCTCCCGGCACCCAAAGGACCTTCGCCCTGCCGTTCGTCCGTCTCAAGAACATCACGGTTTCTCTGGCCGCGGAAACCACCGCCGTCCTTCAAGTCAAAGCCCGCGTCAACGGCGACCGGGAGGTTCCCCTCGGGCCGATGACCCCAATGTCCGGCCAGCAAACCGTGAACGCACCCGCGTACCGGGCGGATGCCATCACGATAGAGGTGCCCGACCAAGCACCACCGGTGAGAATCAACGGCCTGAGCATCGAAACCGCGGACGGTCCGATCGTGGTGGCCTCAGTTCTTTCCGCCTACTTATCCCAACCGGACTTTCAGGAGATCGCCACCACCCCGCAGATCCGCGTCTTCCGCGTGGGAGACGGTTCCGGAAGTCCTGCCACTCCTAGACCCTCCGGACCGACACCCGGTGGCCGGCTTGAGATCACCACCGACACCCCAAGGGACGTGGCTTCGGGTATTCCGTATCTACCGGGATGGAGCGGGGATGGTCCGGTCTCCGACCGTCAGGGGCAACTGCAGGTCCAGCTCCGGTCGCCGGGAACCGCCCGCCTGCGCTATGTGCCGCCCCTTTTTCCGTTCGGCGTCCTCTTGGCGGTGGCCGCACTTCTGGCGATCTCCCTTTTCCTCGCCCGCCCCACAATTCTTGCGGGTTTCATCAAAACCCGCCGGGACGAGGGAAAATAGACGTTTACCCGAAGTTTCAACCCCTCATGCCCAAATCCCGACCTTCCATCTCCGTCTTCTTTCCCGCCTACAACGACGCGGGAACCATTGCCAGCCTGGTTCTGCTTGCCCACATGACGGTTCGGAAGTATTCGGATGACTACGAAATTATCGTGGTCAACGATGGCAGCCCTGATCACACGGGCGAACTGCTGGATGAAATGGCCCGGTCCCTTACGTGGCTCAAGGTGGTGCACCACCAGAAGAACCGCGGCTATGGCGGGGCCCTGCGCACGGGGTTCGAAACCGCCTCCAAGGAACTCGTGCTCTACACCGACGGGGATGCCCAGTATGACCCTCGCGAATTCGCTCTTCTGCTGGACGCCTATTCGGATGACATCGACTTCGTGAACGGCTACAAGATCTCGCGAAACGACCCCTTCCACCGCAAGATCATCGGCCGCGTCTACCACCATTTCGTCAAGCGTGCGTTCGGCTTGACCGTGCGTGACGTCGACTGCGACTTCCGGCTCATGCGCAAGAGCATTTTCGACAAGGTGAAGCTCAACCGTTCCTCCGGCGTGATCTGTGTCGAACTCGTGAAAAAGGTGACCGACTTCAAGTTCCGGATCGCCCAGGTGCCGGTTCACCACTACCACCGCACCTACGGCACCAGCCAGTTCTTCAACTTCCCCCGCGTGTTCCGCACCCTGCGCGATCTCGTCGACTTGTGGGTGGAGCTGGCTCTGACCAAGGCTCACCTCAAACCAACGGCCCAGGCATGACCGACTACCTCGACTTCTATCGGAACCGACCGGTTCTGGTCACGGGCGGCCTGGGCTTTATCGGGTCCAATCTCTGTCGGCGCCTCGCGGATCTCGGTGCCCGAGTCACTGCGGTCGACTCTCTTCTTCCCGATTACGGCGGCAACCTGTTCAATCTCGACGGTTACGAGGACAAGCTGCGCATCAACATCGCCGATGTCCGCGGCCACGCCATGGAGTATCTGGTTCAGGGTCAGGACACGGTATTCAACCTGGCCGGACAGGTGAGCCACATCGACTCCATGACCGATCCGTTCACGGATCTTGAGATCAATTGCCGGTCGCAGTTGTGGATCCTCGAGGCCTTGCGCAAACGGAATCCCGAGGCCAAAATCATCTACGCGGGGACCCGCCAGGTCTATGGCCGGCCCCAGCGTCTGCCCGTGGACGAGGAGCATTTGCTGGCCCCCGCCGACGTGAACGGGATCAATAAAATCTCGGGCGAGTACTATCATCTGGTGTACAACCAGGTGTACAACATCAGGGCCTGCTCTCTCCGCCTCACCAACACCTTTGGGCCCCGCCAGCTCATCCGCCACAATCGCCAGGGCTTCATCGGCTGGTTCATGAAGAAGGCGGTTCTTGGTGAAACCATCGAGGTTTTCGGTGATGGGGCCCAGCGGCGGGATTTCGACTACGTGGATGACGTGGTGGATGCCTTTCTCCGCGCCGGGGCCAGCGAAGCTTCGAACGGCCAGGTGTTCAATCTGGGGGGTGGCCCTCCCATTTCGCTCCTCGACCTTGCCACCCGGCTGGTCGAGGTTTCCGGGAAGAGCGAGATCAAGGTCGTGCCGTTTCCCGAGGAGCGAAAGAAGATCGACATCGGGGATTTCTATTCGGACGCACGCAAGATCGAGCGGGTGCTGGGATGGAAGTCCACGACCCCGTTCGTCGACGGTCTGGTCCGAACCGTGGACTACTATCAAAAGAACAAGGACCGCTATTTGTGACCGACATCATCCAGGTTCCCTTCAACGACCTGAAGCCCAAGATCGCCGCCCACCGCACCGCTATCGACCGGTCCATAGCGAGGGTTCTCGACCGCGGCTGGTTCATCCTCGGACCCGAGGTTGACGCCTTTGAGAAGGAACTCGCCGCCGCCATGGGCACGAAGGACGCGGTGGCGGTGGCGAACGGCACCGACGCCCTGATCCTCGCCCTCGAAGTGAAAGGAATCGGACCGGGCGATGAAGTGATCACTTCTCCGATGTCCGCCGCTTTCTCCGCACTCGCCATCTCCCGCCTGGGCGCCACCCCCGTTTTCGGCGAGATCGACCCCGTCACGATGAACCTCGATCCCGAAAGCATCGAGTCGAAGATCACGAAGCACACCCGCGGCCTCCTGCCCATCCACCTTTACGGCCATCCGGCGGATCTCGATCCGATCATGGAGATAGCCAGACGCCACCACCTGGTCGTGGTGGAAGACGCCTGCCAGGCGCACGGCGCCCGATACAAGGGACACCCGGTGGGCACCATCGCGGGCATCGCCGGCCTCTCGTTTTATCCGACCAAGAACCTCGGGGGCTTCGGGGACGGTGGCGCTATCCTCGTGGACGACCCGGCGCTTGGGGCGAAACTCCGACAGCTCCGAAACGGCGGACAAAGCGAGAAGTACAAGCACGACATCCTGGGAACCAACTCGCGGCTCGACGATATTCAGGCCGCGATTCTGCGGGAGTTGTTGACCACACTCGATGCCGAAACCACGCGGCGACGCGAGATCGCACAACGCTACTTCGAAGCGTTTCGCGGCCTTCCCCTCGGCCTCCCGGTCGAACAGAGCTACGCGCGCGCGGTGTACCACCTGTTCGTGGTGAGGCACCCCCGTCGCGCCGCCTTCATGGCGGCGTTATCGGCCCGCGGCGTGGGGACGCTCATTCACTATCCGCTGGCGCTCCATCTTCAGCGTGCCTATGAGTCCCTCGGGGGCCGGCCCGGCGATCTTCCGGTTGTCGAACAGGCGGCTTCGGAAATCGTCTCCCTTCCCATCTATCCCGAGCTTACGGACACGCAGATAGGCGCCGTCATCGCCGCAGTGAAGGAAGCCGTTCACGCCTAGCCCGCGGGCTCCGCGGGCCACCCGAAGCGAAACTTGCCCCAAACCCTCGGAGCCGCCCTGGCCGTTCCCGCAGCAGTTGTTCTGCTGCTGCTTCCGGGCCTTACTTGCATGGCCCTGCTGCGGCCCTCCGACCGCGAGTCCCTTCGCTTCGACGAACGTCTCTTTCTGACCGGGGCCCTTTCCGTGGCCTTCTCCTCCTGGATCGCGCTGGTTCTGGCGGAACTGGGGGTTTTCGGAACCGTGCGCGCCGCGGCCCTCGAAGTGGTCCTCTTCGCCGGAGTGTTGGGCCTGGCCCGCGTCATGGGCTTCAAACCCACCGCACCCTTCAATCGTCCGGATTCGGCGATGAGCGTGGTCCCCGCCCTCGTGATCGCGATCATGGCCTTCGTACTTCACGCCCGTCCGAGCGAATACATCGTCGGTGGTCGCGATCCAGGAGCCTACGTTTCCGCCATGGGTGTCATCGCGCGGACGGGCGCCATCACTCACCTTGATCCGGTGGTGTCCTCGATTCCTCGGGAGGACCTGTCGCTGTTCTACGCCAACCTCGACGAGCCCCCTTTTGAGCTCACCCTGAGGGTCGACGAAGACAAACCCCAACCGTCCTGGCCCAGATTCATGGGCTTCGAACTCGACCACCCGAGCAGTGGCCTGATCACACCCCAGTTCTTTCACCTGTTCCCCGCCTTTGGCGCCTACCTGTTTGAGACCATGGGAGTGCGGGGCGCTCTCGCCACCCCGCCCATCTTCGGAATCCTGGGCACCCTCGCCACTTTTTTCCTGGCGCGCCGGATGTTCGGGGGTGCGGTCGCTTTTCTGGCCGCAATCGGCCTCGCCACCACGGTTCTTCAGGTCTGGTTCGCGCGCTACCCGGTCTCCGAGGGTTTTTCGCAGTTCCTGATTCTGTCCGGTTTGCTCGCCCATCGGCTCGATCAGGAGAACGACTCGCGCGCGTTTGCCTGGCTGGCCGGCGCACTGCTCGGCCTCACGTTCCTGGTCCGTATCGACAGTGTGCTCCTCCTCCTGCCGGTGGGCCTGTGGGTCGCCGTCCAGTTGGCAGGACGGCCCACGCAGTGGCGGCAGCGTCTCGTTTCCCTGCTGGTTCCCCTCCTCTTTCTTCTTGGCCACGCCGCGGTTCATGCCGTGTTCTTCTCCAAGCGCTATGCCCACCAGATCCTGACCCGCAAGTACTGGAACCATCCGATCGGCGTCTGGCTTCTGGTGGCCGCGACCGTATTCGTCATCGGACTCGTCTTGTGGAAGAAAGGCCCGCACCTGCGGCGCTGGTTTTCCGGTCACGACCGGCAACTTCGGATTGCGGTATTGGCGGTGCTGGGCGCCCTCGCTCTGTATGCCCTGGCCCTGCGCCCCTCCCTCTCCGCCTGGGCGGGGGGAGATGGAAATCCGAAGACCGAGAGGCTCGCCGATGCGGGAGTGCTTCAAGACCTCGGCTTCCAGCGCCTGGCCGCGCACGATGCCCAAGCCCTCCGCCGGTACTCATGGTTCGTGAGCGCGCCCATGCTGACCCTGGCCCTCCTCGGCCTCGCCTTCTTCCTTAAGCGCGTGGATGCGAAGGACCTATTGGCCCTCACAGTGTTTCTGGTCTTCACCGGTTTCTACTTCTACAAAATCCGCGTCTTCAACGATTACTTCTTCGCGATGCGGCGCTACGTGCCCGTGACCTTGCCCTTCACCTTCATCCTCGCCGCGCTGGCTGTGGTCACTCTGGCCGGTCGGTCAAAAACCTGGCGCCTCGCCGCCAGTGCTGCGGGCTTCATCGCTCTCGGCGCTTCGACCGCACACACTCTCCCGATCCTCTCTTTCGTGGACTGGAAGGGCAGCGTCCGTTTTGTGGCCGACGTCGCCCGCCGGTTCGGCCCCCAGGACGTCGTTTTGTTCGAACAACCGAAGAACATCCATCTGCTCTCTCTGCCGTTGTGGGGCCTGTATGGCGCGAATGCCCTGGAGTTCCGCCGATTCAACCCGGACTCCGAACGGCTCACCCACCTCATCGCGGCATGGCGAAAGACTTATCGCAACATCTACTTTGTGACCAGTTTCCGGACCGATGTATGCGGTTTGTTTCTAGAGCGCACTCAGAACTTCCGCTTCACTTCCTCGGAGTTCGAGTGGACGTATGACCGTGTTCCCCAGCAGAGCGAGCCGCGCGTGGTGGAATTCTTTCTCTCCCGCGTGATCGAGCCCGAGACGTTGCGGGTCACGACCGAACCCCTCATTGACATCGGCGGATCCGGAGACCTTCAGACGTCAGGTTTTTTTGAGGCCGAGGCGACCGGGGATCGCACCTACAGGTGGACCGGGGGGTGTCTCGACGAGAGGGGGAATGCGACGGGCTCGATCTATGTGCCCGCGGCCAAAGGAGGAGCGACCTTGAGGGTACGCGCCACCGCCCATCTCCGGCCGGACCAGGCAAAACCCGCACGGGTCCAGGCCTTTTTCGACGAGGTCCCGGTGGGGGATTTCACCGCGGACGGATCGTGGCGGGACTTCGATCTCGTTCTTCCGGACCCGCTTCCGACGGGCTCCAGGATCCTCCGCCTTGAAGTCCCCGCCTGGCGGCCAGCCAACACCAACCCCCTGGCTACCGACACCCGCGACCTTGGCATCATGATCGATTCGGTCGAGGTCCGGGTGAGGCCAGCCCAGCCGTGAAGGTCCTGATGGTCACTTCGTCCTATCCGCTTTTCGAAGGGGACGGCACCGCGCCTTTCATAGAGGAAATCGCGCGCAGTGTCGCGAAACGCGGGCATGAGGTCGACATCGTTCTTCCCGCACATCCGAAGTTGAAACGGGATCCCGAGCCAGGGATCCGTTTCTTCCCCTTCCCTTATGCCCCGTTGCCGTCCCTCTCGGTCTGGGGCTACGCGCAGAGCATGAACGCCGATCGGGGTTTCAAATGGAAGACCCTGGCCGTGGCTCCTTTTGCCGCCCTGGCCACGAATCAAGCGGTGCGGACGAGGTTGAGAAACCGCCGCTACGACATCG
Source organism: uncultured Acidobacteriota bacterium (assembly GCA_964520805.1). Taxonomy (GTDB): domain Bacteria; phylum Acidobacteriota; class Vicinamibacteria; order Fen-336; family JAGNNV01; genus JAGNNV01. The sequence goes on from CAZFQH010000015.1 coordinate 15,335, forward strand.
TGCACACCCACTGGGTCGTACCGGGCGGCGTGCTCGCGCGAGGTCCCGTGAAAGCCACAAGGACCCCTTTTGTGATCAGTCTCCATGGGAGCGACGTGTTCGCGGCCGAGCGAAGCGGCCTCGTGGGCTTTTCGGCCCGCCTCGCTTTAGGAAGCGCGGGGGCGGTGACGGCCTGCAGTTCAGACCTCCGCGATCGGGCGATTGCTCTTGGCGCGCGGCCGGAACGAACCCGCACCCTTCCGTATGGCGTCGACCTTGATTTCTTTGGAGCGGCCGCCGCTTCGTCGCCGGACGTGGGTAAGGCCATGCGCCTGCGCCTCGGCGTCGCCCCGGGGCAGACTCTCGTAGTGGCGGTGGGCCGCCTGGTCGAGAAGAAAGGCTTCGCCCATCTGATCGAAGCAGCGGAGAGGCTTTCGTCCGTGCACGTCGCCATCGTGGGAGATGGCGATCTGGAGACGGATCTTCGTGCCCGCGGGCACCGCACTTCGCTCACGCTGGCCGGACGATTCTCGAGAACCGAAATCCGCGACGCACTCCACGCCGCCGACCTCGTCTGCGTTCCCTCCGTGATCGACTCAAAGGGCAACGTCGACGGACTCCCCAATGTCCTCCTCGAAGCCATGGCGGCCGGCAAGGCCATCGTGGCGAGCCGCGTCGCAGGAATCCCCGACGTCCTCAACAGCGGGGTTGAGGGCATTCTGGTTCCGCCCAAAGACGCCTCCTCACTGCGGGAGGTCCTCAGAGCCCTCTCCGAGGATCCCCCAAGGCGCGCTGAACTAGGCGCCGCGGCGGCGAGAAGGGTGGACCTTGAGTTGAGGTGGAGCCGGGTCGCTGCGACCCTAGAAGATTGTTATGTCCAGGCGCAGACGCTGGCAAAACGTTAAGGGCCGGCAAAGCCGGGTCGCCGAGCCGCGTGAGCGGCTGATGGTGGCCGTGGCGGATGCTCTCGCGCGGGTGGTCGCTCCACTGCTGCCAAGGGCACCATCCGGCCCTCCCAAAGACGTTCTGGTGCTGCGGCTCGATCGGATCGGCGATGTGCTCATGAGCCTGCCGGCACTTCACGCCCTGCGCGCCGCCCTTCCCGGGGCGCGGATCCGACTCGCGGTGGGCGAGTGGTCACGCGATATCGCGCGGGATGCTCCGGTGGACGAGGTCCTGGTCTGGAGTGCGCCGTGGGTGGGGCGTCGCCACGAGGGTGCGGCCACCGCCGTCGATCTTTTCAAGGCGGCAGGGTCCCTGCGCTCCCGTCCCCCCGATCTCGCCATCGATCTTCAGGGGGATCTGCGCGCGATCTGGCTGATCGCCACCACCGGCGCTCGTGCGCGCATCGGCTACGCCAACACCGGGAGTGCGGCCTTTCTCACCTCCGTGGTCGACCTCAACGAGGATGTCAACTTCGTCGAGCAGAACTACCGTGCGATCGAGACCGCGATTGGCGCTTCCGTTCCGCGCCGACCGTTTCGCTGGCTGCACGACGACGACGAGCGCCGGACTCGCGGCCGGGCTCGTTTGGCGGCGGCTCTTTCAGCCGCCCGCATCCACCCCGCTGGCCCCTTGATTGGTATTCATCCAGGCGCGGGGCGTTCCATCAAGGAGTGGCCGATTGACCGGTATGTGGCGCTCAGCCAGCGTTTGGTCGCGGAAAAATCGGCCACCTTGGTGCTCACCGGTTCCGAGTCAGAGAAAGCCCTGACCGCGGTGGTCGCTCGTACGAACCCGACCGCGATCCTCGACCTTGCGGGAGAACTGGACCTTCAGACGCTCGCCGAAGTCATGAGCGGTTTCGATGCGTTCGTCTCGGGAGACACCTCCGCCATGCACTTTGCGTGCGCTCTGGGTGTGCCCTCCGTGGCGATTTTCGGGCCTTCGGATCCCAGCCGCTACTTCTCGGGGGGTGCTTTGGGGTTTGGCTCGACCGTGAAACACATCGCCCTGTCGCCGCGGATCTGGTGCAGCCCGTGCAACCTCATTCGCCGTCCGCCTGAGGAGTGCGAGCGGGCGCCCGCCCCAGAATGCCTCACCGCGATCGACACCGGTGCAGTCTTCGATGCACTCTCCGAGGTTCTAGCCCCGGCTTAAGGTGCCGGGCGCGCGGGGGGTTCGGGTCGGGGCTTCCGGCCGCTGCTGTCTTCGGCCCCGTAGTACGTGGAGTGATAACGGCCGTAGTAGTACGAGTGACGATCCAGGTCCACACGATTCAGCACCACGCCCAGAATCGAGGCGTGCACCGCCCGCAACTGGTCGGCCACCTGCCGAACCGCCTGGCGCGGTGTCTGGTCGCCCGAACACACAACCACGATTCCGTCGGCCATGGTGGCGATGATGGCGGCGTCCGAAAGGCCCAGGGCGGGCGGCGAGTCGATGATGACCCAGTCGTAACGCCCCCTCGCTTGCTCCAGCACCGCTTTCATCGCATCTGAATCGAGTCGCTCCGCGGAGAGATTCATGGGCGCGCCGGCCGGCAGCACATCCAGGCCGCGAATCGAACCAGGTCTCGGTTTGAGATCCACGGGGTCCGGGCTCACCAGCAGGGTCGCGAGTCCGGGATTTTGAGGAACGTCGAGAAGGACGTGAACGGAGGGACGGCGGAGGTCCGCGTCGATGAGCAAAACCCGATTCCGGTTCTGGGCGAAGAGGATGGCGAGTCCGGCGGCCACCGTGGACTTTCCTTCACCAGGCGAGGCGCTGGTGAAAGCCAGAACCTTGGGCCGGGCTTCCGCCGAGCCGTAAATGAGGTTCGTGCGCACCACCCGGAGGCTGTCCGCCAGTCCGGTCTTAGGATCCGCCAGGGCTGGAGCGAGTGCCCCCTGGGAGAGCTTGCGAATCAAGGGGATGATGCCCAGGAAAGGGAGACCGAGGCCCTCTTTGACGTCCTCCGGCGATTGCACCGAGTCGTCGAAACGCTCGGCCATCCAGGCCAGCAGGAGACCGCCGACGAGACCTCCGATGAACGCGAACATGAAGTTCCTGCTCCGCTGGGGAGAAACGGGAACCGACGAAGGGCGCGCGCGTTGAATCGGCTGTGCATCGAGAATGGTCGGCGAAGAATTGGCCTGGCGCTGGAACAGGGTTTCTATGGAACTGCGGCTCGCCTCAAATTTTTTCCGATCGAGGGAGAAGCCGAGGGTTTCCTTCTCGATCTCCTCGATGTCCCGCTGAATGCGCGCGATGTTCGCCTTCAGGCGCGCTTCCTGATTCACGGCCAGTTCGAGCTCGGTATCGACACCCTCCCCGAGCGCCTCCGTCTCCTCGGCCAGTCGTTGCCGCGCGGCCTTTAGCTGCTGCTGTACCGAAACCACATCCGGGTGTTTCGGCCCGAGCGTGGCGAGCACGGAGGTCTCTCGATCTTCGAGTTCGGCCACTCGGGCCAAGGCCGCGCGCACCAGCGGATCGGAACGGGCGGCCACCACCCCTCCCCGCAAACGCAGGGCCTCGCGCCGGCGTTCCTCCCGTCCCACCCGCGCTATTTGGGCCCCGATGAGCGTGTCTTGAAACGCCCTCAGCTCCCGTTCGAGCATGGCCTTGCGCAGCTCGAGATCACCCACTCCGGCCTGGCCGCCGCGCGCTCGCAAACCCGCCAGTTGATCGGTGAGCCCCTGCTGCTTCTCCTCGACCTGGGCACCGAGGGCCCGTCTCGAGGTTTCGACTTCGCGCTGGTTCGACGCCTCGACCTCCCGCAGATACTGGTCCATGATGGTGTTCGCCACATCGGCCGCCACCTTGGAGTCATAGGCGGAGAAGCGCATCTCGATCCAGGTGGACTTGGCTTCCCCGGTCACTCTCAGCCGGGACCTGAGGGCGGCCACGGCGTCCACTGGATCTTCCGCCCGGTCGGTCTTTCCGCTCAGCCGCGCCCACTCGGACCGCATCCGATCCGGCCAGCTTCCGATGGGCCCAAAGTCCAGTTCCCGCAGCGCGGCAGGGTCGAGGTGCTCCACCAGTCGGCCCGCGAACTCGGGTCCTCGGATCAACGCTTTCTGGCGTTCGAGAATGGCGGCCAGTCGCGTGGTCTCCGTGGGCATTCGGACCAGAGGGTCGGCGGCCATCGTTTCGGCG
>CAZFQH010000015.1:19400-22990 GCA_964520805.1 uncultured Acidobacteriota bacterium
GTTTCGGCGAGTGCGACCACCGAGACTCCCTCAAAAACCGGCCGCAGGGTGTAGTTGTAGATGAGGGCCCCGAGTAGAGCCGAGACGAGGCCGAGAGCGACCAGGCGCCGACGCCTGACGAGAATGATCCATTCCCGGCGGAGTCCCGGCACCACATCGAACTGATCTTCGGTCAAAGTCTCGTGCAGCCTCTCTAGTTCGATTCTCTCAAACCGCTTGCACCTTGACTGCTCAAAAAACCTCAGCAGCAGGCTGGACGGACGAATAGAGTACAAGGAAGTGACCGGGGACCTAAGTCCGCCGGCCGACCGCACCCACGAAGGAGCCTCTCCATGGATCTGACGCACCACACCCTCGCCCTCCTGATTGCCGCTGCCCAGGCCCCGCCCGACCGAATTCTGGTGAATGGCAACGTGCATACGCTCGACGAAGGGCGGCCTCGCGCGGAGGCCTTGGCGATCACCGGCGGGCGTATTTCCGCCGTGGGTACGACCGTGGAGATCCAGGCGCTCAAAGGCCCGGCGACCGAAGTGATGGACCTGGGCGGAGCCACGGTCATTCCGGGACTCAAGGAAAGCCATGGTCACTTCGTGGGCATCGGTCAGGCGAAGATGAGTCTCAATCTCGTGGGAACGAAGAGTTGGGACGAGGTGGTGGCGCGGGTTTCTGCCGCGGTGAAGACGCGTCCGAAAGGGGCGTGGATTGTGGGACGCGGCTGGCACGAGGGCAAATGGGAATCGAAACCCGCGCGCCTTGTCCGAGGTTTCCCGCCGCACGATGCCCTCTCCGCGGTTTCGCCCGATCATCCGGTCTATCTCGTGCGCGCTGACGGCCACGCCGGCTTCGCCAATGCCCTGGCCATGAAGCTCATGAAGATCACCGGTGAAACCGCGGCCCCTTCGGGCGGCGACATCATTCGCGATGAGACCGGCCAGGCCACCGGCGTCTTCGTGGATACCGCTCAGAGGCTCATTCAGCCGCCCGAACCCACGGAAGCGGATATCCGCGAAGCCATCCGTCTCGCCACGGAGGAGTGCCTGCGCAAGGGCATCACCTTTTTCGATGACGCGGGCGCCGATCTCCGAACCATCGCCCTTTACCGCGAACTCGCCGCAGGAAACCAGCTCGGAGTTCGCCTGTACGCCATGATTCGGGGGCTCAATAATCTGAAGCGCTTCGGTCCGCCGCAGATTGGGGGACCGGATTCATTCCTGACCGTCCGGTCGCTGAAGCTCTCCATCGACGGCGCTCTTGGCTCGCGGGGCGCCAAACTCCTGGAGCCCTATGTCGATGATCCCAAGACCACGGGCTTGTGGGTCACCGATCCAGCCGTGGTTCGGGAGGCCGCGCTCTACGGCATCCAGAATGGTTTCCAGGTGAATGTGCACGCGATTGGTGACTCCGGAAACCGAACCGTGCTGGACGCCTTCGAGGCCGCCTTCAAAGCGTATCCGGAAAAGAAGGACGTGCGCTTCCGCGACGAACACTCGCAGATTCTCGACGAAACCGATATCCCTCGCTTTGGAAGGCTCGGAGTGATCGCCTCCATACAGGGGATCCATGGCACTTCCGATCTGCCGTGGGCGTCCGAGCGCCTGGGCACTGCTCGCGTGGCCGAGGGTGCTTACGTGTGGCAGAAGCTCAAGAAGTCGGGGGCCGTGCTCATCAACGGGACAGATGCCCCGGTGGAGGACGTCGATCCCATCAAATCGTTCTATGCGTCCGTGACCCGGCAAAACGAAGCCGGTTTGCCGGTGGGCGGCTATCAGCCCGATCAGCGGCTCACCCGGATGGAGGCTCTTCGCTCCTACACGAAGGACGCTTACTGGGCTTCCTTCGCCGAAGCCCACGGCGGGACCGTGGCTCCCGGAAAGTGGGCGGATCTCACGATTCTCTCGAAGGACATCCTGAGCGTTCCCGATGCGGAGATCCTTCACACCCGCGTTCTCTACACCATCGTGAATGGCAAGGTGGCGTATCGGGCCGCGAACCCCCGCTGAGCCCCGCGGGCTTCCGAGGGGCGAGGGCTTTGAGTTCCCAAATCCCGGTCACGGCCTTCCCGACCGCAGAGGAAAGCCTCGCTCTGCAGGTCGGTCTGCTGGACGGCGACCCCGCAGTGGAAGCCTGGCGCAAACTTTCGAGCGTATGGCGTCCGGACGTCGCGGGCCTTGGCTGGATGGCCCCGCTGCTTATGGCCAACCTGCGTCGCTTGGTTCCAGACGACCCTTGGGTGATCGAGAACCCGCATTTCCTAACGCTATGTCAGCTGAAGACGGGGGCCCTCACGGAATTCGCGCAGAGGAGCCTGGTTGCCCTCGAGCGAGGAGAGGTGCCCACCCTCGCGCTCAAGGGTCTGGCCCTGGGCGCCACCGTTTATTCGTCTCCTGAACTTCGGACCCTCTCCGACCTCGATATTCTGGTGCCGCGAAAAGACCTCTTCCGTGCGATGGCGGTCCTCGAATCGAGTGGCTTCAAGTCCGCGCCGGGTGCGCCTTCAACCCCGGCCGATCTCCGTCGCAATCATGCCCACGTTTTTTTCTCACCCGGGCGGCATGAGCCGTTGATCGATCTGCATTGGCATGTCCTCGCGAGTGCCAGGGCCGACGAAGATGACGCGCTTTTCTGGAAGGAAGCGCGGCCCCTGCGCGTCGGAAAGGCCGATTCCCTCGGTCTATGTGCGGAGGATCAACTCCTTCACGTCCTCCTCCACGGTGTTCGATGGACCCGTGTTCCGCATGTGCGATGGGTGGCCGACGCCGTCATGATCCTGCGCGCGAGTGGCCCGCAGTTCCGCACGGAACGCTTTGTCGAGACGGCTCGGAGGTACGACGCGGTCACTCCGGCGAGGGAGGGTCTCTCCTTCGTGGTGGGTCTTATCGGTGAAGGCCGCAGCCTTCTTGACGCGCTCCTCGGTCAGAAGGACTCGGAGTTTTTGGCGCGCGCCTTCAAGGCCCGCGCCACGGCCTACGAGGATCGGACCGTGGCGGACCGGCTCTACCTTCGTCTTGAAGATATCCGGTGGTGGGCGCGATCCGCGGGCGTCCTGAAGCTGCGCCGAACGAAGGAGACCTAAGCCTGACCCAAGCCCGGACCCGAAGCCTTCAGCCCGGGATCAAATCAGTCTGCGGTACCGACCGGAGTCGTTCGAGATCTCGGCTCAGCCGGCCCGTCAACATGCGGCCGTGCATACGGAAGTCGCCCCGGAGGGACCAAAGCGGGTACGTGAAAGTCGCCGGCCGATTCTTCTCGACGAAAAAATGCCCTACCCACGCGAATCCGTATCCGATGACCGGCGCGAGCGCGATCCACGAAGGCGATACAACGATGGCGAGCCCCAAGACGCCATACACCAGGGAAGTGCCGACGAAATGGAGCGCACGGTTCGTCGCGTTTCGGTGTTCTCCGAGGTAGTGAGGCCAGAAATCCTCGAAGGTTTTCAATCGCGGACGGATCATTTTCAGGTTCTCCAGAGGAAAGGACCTCCATGCTATGCGCCCGCCGCTTCCCGAGCGAGGCACCTCCCGCTTGGTCAAAAACTACTCAAAATCTTGACACTAACCCGAGACATGGCTACCATCCACATCCAAACC
>CAZFQH010000016.1:0-22497 GCA_964520805.1 uncultured Acidobacteriota bacterium
CTTGAGAATCGCGGCGGCTGCCGCGATTCTCAAGGGACCTCAGGCCACCGACATCGTCTTGGAACGATTGCGCGCCAAGTAACTCGTCCGCGGTTGGGGGGGCCACGGCCTTGGTGGGTGCCCTTTCCAGCCGGCCCTGATGGCTTGCCCTCTTCAGAGGCCCTATCGCCCCTGTTTTGCCACACTGTCAATCTGGGCGATCAGACGGTCGAGAACCGCCGGCCACGCAAACTGCGAAAGGGCATAGCGCGCTCCGTTCGCGCCCAGGGCCCGGCGCAGTCCTTCGTCGAGAACCAACCGGCGGAGGCTCTCCGTGAATTCGTCGGAGTTGCCGTAGATCAGACCCGCCTGGCTCTTATGGCAGTGGTCCACGAGAACATCGGACCGGGAAGAAGCAAGGACCGGTGTCCCAAGCGACATCGCCTCGAGCAAGGTGATCGAAAGGCTCTCGTAGGGACTGGGACAGATCAGAAGCTCGGCCCCCGCCATGGCCGCCCTCTTGTCTTCTTCCGAGACGAATCCCAGGTGACGGAGCCTCGGAAGAAGCGGGAGCTCCATGGCCAGCTTCCCGATCAGGAACAGATCGGGACAGCCCATGATGTCGGCCTGCGCGGCCTCATAGAAACGGAGCATCTCGTCACAGCTCTTGCCGGCATCGATGCGTCCCGCGTAGAGGAGATAGGGTCTGAGGATCGTTCGCTGGATGCGGAACTCTTCGACGTCCGCGGCTCCCGGCGGATCGACGCCGATTCCCACCACATCCTGCGAAGCGCGCGCGAGGTCGAAGCGGGACGCCACCAGACGCGCCTCGGGTGCCGAGCAAAACGCATAGGCACGAACACTTTCGAACACCGCTCGGAACATCGCGAAACGAAGGGGCGGTTCGTCGTGGGCGGTGGGAATGAAGACCGCTTTGTTTCCCGCGATTCGAATCCCCTCAACCGTGGGGTAGTACAAGTAGGTGAAGAAGAGGATGGCTTCGTAAAGGAGGGCATCGCGCTCCAGGGCCTGGACCAGGCCGGGGACGAGCGGCCCCTGCGCCTCCAGGAAGGACCTCTCTTCGGCGAGAGACGTGGGCCGGCCGTACATCGGTTCAGCGAGGGCGTTGAAGGCCTTCAGGTCGCGCTCGCGCTCGGGCGCGAACCGCTTGATTTTCACGCCGCCATCCATCGACTCCCCTATCGGGTACTCCGACCGCCAGGTGACATAGTCGCGCGCGGTGCTGGTGTAGACCGTCACCTCAAAGCCTCGACCGACCAGACGCTCGGCATACTCCCGGGCCAGGGTCTCCGAACCGCCGACCAGGTCCGAACCGTAGCGCTGCACCACGACCGCCAATTGCCGCGCCATCAGATCCCCTCCACGATGGCGCGCAGCCGGGCGAGGGTGGTTTCGGTGGCGAAGTCTCGAACGCGGCGATCCTGACCCTCAAGAATGGTTTCGCGGGTGGGTCCCGCCTTGGCCAGCAGGGCCGCCCCTTCGGCGAACGCCGCGATGTCGGGATGGTCGAACTGGAGCCCGGCCTCCCCGAGGGTTTCTCCTACCGCGGTCCCCCGCCAGGCCAGGATGGGAACCCGCTTGAGCATCGCCTCAACCAGCGGCACACCAAAGCCTTCGTGTTCGGACATCGAGATGAAGACGTGGGCGCTTTCGTAGTAGCCAAGCATCTCGTCGTGGGTCACGCCATCGGTGAAAATCACATCGGCGGGCTCGAGGCCCAGATCGGAGTACAAGCGGATCAGAGTGTCGAGGTAGTGGCCTTGGATCGGCGCCCCCACGCCGGTTTCGCGACGCGGGAGTTTCCCGACGGCCAGCAGCCGTACCGCGGGTGAAATCTTCTTCTTGTAGTAGGCGAGGACCTTGAGCAAAAGGTCGTGTCGTTTGTTGGGAGCGATCCGGCCCACAAACAGGAGGTTGATCCGGCCATCGGCGTAGCGTTTCTTGAGTGCCGCATTCCCGGTCGCCTTATACCGCTCGAAATCGATGGCGATGGGCAACACCGAGGTGGCCCCGAATCCCATATCGGTGAGTTCGGCGCGGTTGTACTCGCTGTCGCCCAGGGCCAGATGGGCGATGGGTGCCAGGTCGCGCAAAGCCTCGCGTCCCTGGTGGAGGATCCGGTAGATCTCGTGATCCCAGGCCTGGAAGAAATGGGGTGGCGTGATGTTGTGGTACTGAAGGACGCGGCGACACGAGAGCTTCGCGAACCACGAGTCCATGGGCGAGGCCATCGGGTAGTGAAAGATGACCACGTCGGTCGCCGCCCCCTCGCGCCACTGGTCGAAGGGAACTGCCGAGAGACCCTGATCCTGATTGAATGTGTAGATGTCCGAAACGTAGCCCCACGCCCGCAGGGCTTCCCGCATCAGGATCGTCGAGTCTCCGATCGCGTCCCCGCGATGGAGTGCTGGCACCCACTGATCGATCCGGCGGGTCAAGAAGTCCGCTCCCTGGCTTTAAGTTGGGTCAGAAGGGCGTGGGTCTGCTCGGCCGCGATGGACCACGAATAGTTGGAAGCAACATAGGCCTCACCCTGACCACCCAAGGCGAGGCGCAGATCCCGGTCGCCCATCAATCGGCGCAGCATCAGACGAAACTCGGCATAGTCTCGGTAATACAGGCCGCCGTTGCTCCTTCGGCACTGGCCTTCGAGAACCGCGCACGCGGCGTTCACGAGAACCGGCCGGGAGAGCGCCCACGCTTCGAGCACGATCATCGAGAGGCTTTCGTACCGGCTCGGCATCAAAACCACATCCGCCCCTTCGATCAGCGAGGACTTCTCCTCTTCACTGACGTAGCCCAGATGCCGGATTTTCGGGTGAGCCGGAATGTCCAAAACCGGATGACCCACAAGGAGAAGAGGAGGACAGTCCGGCCACTCTTCAAGGAGCCAGAGAAAGTAGCGGAAGAGAGTGTCAACGCCTTTGTTGCGGTCGATGCGGCCCGCATACAAAACATAGGAGTCCGGCGGATTCAGCCCCTGCCTTGGACCGGCCCCCATTCGCTGGACGTTGAGGCCGCTTCCGATCACGCGGGAAGGGGTCGGGCTGAGCCCGGAGTACCGTTCGACGAGATCCCGTTCCTCGGGAGTGAGGTACAAGAAGCCGCGGACAGAGCGAAAAACCTCGGCGAAAACCGAAAGACGAATGGCCGGATCCTCTTCCGCCGTGGGCACGAGGATCGCACGCGATCCCGCGGCGAGGGCCCCTTTGGCCCCGGTGTAGTAGCGATACGAATAGCACAAGAAGAAGTCCACGTCGGTGCGCTCGCGGATCGCGTCGAGGAGTTTCGGGCAGTACGGCCCGTTCTCGACGATCCACCGTTCTTCATCCGCGCGGTCGTGCGCTTCGTGGAAGACGTGGTCCGAGATCGACGCGAAGCGCTTCAGATCACGGGTGCGGCCAACCGGGTACCGGGTCACGCGAAGTCGGTCGACCACCGATTCCCCCGGCGGAAACTCGTTCTGCCAGGTCAGGTAGTCGCGCGCGGTAGTGGTGAGGATCTCCACCTCGTGGGACTTGCGCAGTTCCTGGGCGAGCCCGCGGCAGTGCGCCTCCGATCCACCGGCGACTCCGTCGCCATAACGATGCACCACAAAGGCCAGCTTCAAGGTCGCTCCTTGAAGTCCTCGACTTCCTTGCGGAGTTTCCTGACCTCCATCTCGAGCTTGGTGCTTCGCTCCACGGAGTCGAGCAGGACGTGCCAGAGCACCGCATTCAACTGGGTCTGTCGATTCAGTATGTGGTCGGTATAGAGCCGGACGAAAGGGCGCGCCAAGAACTTGGCCGCCCGGACGAGGACGCCCTCAAAACCAGTCCGGGTGGTGCGGGTTTCGTAAGCGGTGTCGGTGTTCCAGTCGTGGCTCTCATGCAGGAGACGCGCAGCCAAAACCGAATCGATTCCGGCCTTGGCAATGCTCTCCTTGAGACGTTTATCGAGAAGCCACTCGACGTCTTCCCGGGTCAAGTCGCCTTCGGCTCGTCTGCGGTCGATTTCTTCGCGAAGCCCGTCCACGATCAGGCGGACATTCACCTCCGGCTGGTGGGGCGGAGGCTCGGATGAAGAAGGCGGTGTCAACGGGCCGCTTCCACGATTCGGAGGGCCTGCTCGAGTTGTTGGCCGATATCCACGGAGCGGATCTTCTCAAGAGCCCGGGCCTGGGTGTCGAGAACGGCCTGTCGGGTGGCCCCGGGCTCCACCACCATGCCGAGGAGCTCGGAGATCTCCGCAGGGTTCTTGTCTTTCAGGAGAACGCCTCCACCTTGCAAGGTTTCCTTCACCGCACCCGCGTCGTAGGCCATCACCGGGATCCCGAAGTGCATGGCCTCGATCAGCGGCGCGCCATAACCCTCGTGCTCCGAGAGGCTCACAAAGGCGTGGGCGAGACGATAGTAAGCATTTAATTCGCTCTGGGTGACCGCTCCGGTGAAGACCACTTCGTCGATCCGGAGATGACTCACGAGTTCGTCGAGACGCCGCGTGTAATTCTCAAAACCCCGCCCTTCGCCGACCACGAACAGACGGCTCAGCGGCTGGACGTATCGCTGGTAGGCGCAGAAAACCCGGACGAGGTCTTCGATCTTCTTGTTGGGGGCGACGCGACCCACGAAGAGCAGGTTCTTTCGGTTGTCCTTGAACCTTGAGGCGACAATCGGGTCTGGAGGTTCATCCAGGGCGGCCAGGTTCAGGGCCAGGGGAGTCACCTCGGTGCGGGCGAAACCCGCGCGAACCAGATCCTGGCGGTTGAACTCGCTGACCGCGAGGCCGAGAGTGGTGCGCGGTGCAAAGTCCGCGAGGCTTCGGGCCCCGTGATAGCAGAGCCCGACGAGGTGGCCGTTGAAGCCCACGAAGAACTCAGCCGGGGTGACGTTGTGGTAGCGGAGAATCAAGGGTTCCGTTCGGGCCAGAACCGCCTGCACTGCGGGATTGCCGATCGCGAAATGGAAGATCGAGACCGCATCCGAGGAACCCTCGCGCCGCGTGTACTCCGCCAAGGGCAGACCGAGGGCCGCCATCTCGGGGGCCAGGAGCCCGGCGAAGATGTGGCTCACGTAGCCGCGGTCGCGCAGCCTCCGCTGAAAGGCCAGGGCTTCGTTGCACACGGCGTCCCCCGGCGAAAGGGCGGCCACGATCTGATGCACTTCACGGGCCTTCAACGCCGGGCCTCCACGGACCGGGCCGCAACCGCTATGTGGTTTTCGAGGAGAGCGCCGAAATCGAGTGCGTGAACCTGGGCCAGCGTCCGTGCCTGGGTCTCAAGAATCCGAGCACGAACCGGCTCGTTCTTCAGCACCAGATCCAGGGCGGAAGCGACAATGCGGGGGTCCTTGTGGTCGAGGAGCAGGCCGCCCCCCGCCAGAGTCTCAGGGATCGCCGCTGCATTGAAGGCCACCACCGGCAGGCCGAAATGCATGGCCTCGAGAAGGGGAACGCAGAAGCCCTCGTGCTCGGAAAGACAAAGGAAGGCCTGGGAGTTTTGATACGCGGCGATGAGGTCGCCCTGGGTGACCTGACCGGTGAAGATCACATTGCGAACCCGCAACGAATGCACGAGTTCGAGAAGGCGGCGCAGGTACCGTTCGTGGCCGATCGAGTCGCCCACAAGGAGGAGCCGGCTCTCCGGCTGGTGATGACGCTGGAAAGCGGCGAAGGAGGTGAGCAGATCCTCGATCTTCTTATTCGGGACCATGCGACCGACGAAAAGCACCGTAGGGCCCTCGAAGCCTTCGAGCCGCCTGGTCATCACCGGACTCGGCGGCTCGTCGTATCGGGCCCAGTCGAGCACGATGGGCAGCACGCCGGTGGCGCGGAAGCCCGCGGCCTCGAGTTCACGACGGTTGAACTCGCTGTCGCCAAGGCCGAGGACCGAGCGAGCGGCAAAGGCCGCGAGTTCGCGGCGTCCGTGGTGACAAAGCCGCGCGAGGTGAGGATGGAAGGGGAAGAAAAACTCAGGCGGCGTGATGTTGTGATACACGCAGATAAGCGGATCGGTGCGGTGATACACCAGCGACGAAGCGGCGCTCCCAATGGAAAAGTGGAACATGCACAAGGCCCCATCCTTCGCGGTCGGGGCGTATTCGGAGAGCGGATGCGCCAGCCCGGCCATTTTTGGATGAACCTTCTCTGCGAAGATCTCGGACGAAAATCCGCGGCTCTGGAGGTGTTTCCTTATGGCCAAAGCCTCATTGCCGATGGCATCGCCGTAGGCAAGGGCGGCCAAAACCTGATGAATGGCTCGAGGCATCAGGCGGCCTTCACTCCACGTGCCGCAGCAATGAGCCCCAGATACTTTCCCAGGATCACCGGCCACGAGTAGTGGGTTTCGAAATACGCGTGCCCGGCTCGACCCATCCGAACGCGGAGCGCGGCGTCGGCTTCGAGTACGGCCAGGATCTCGCGGAACTCGTCGTAGCTCGAGTAATAGAGCCCGCCTCCCGACCGGCGGCACTGGCCCCGCAAAACCGCGCACTTCGCGTTCGCAACCACGGGTCTTTCGGCATAGAACGACTCGAGCGTCACCATCGAGAGGCTTTCAAGGCGCGAGGGGATGGCGAGGGCGAGGGAGGCATCGAGGGCGTCCCATTTCTCCGAGTCGGGAAGGAACCCAAGAGCCCGGATCGAGTCGTCCTTCGGCAGGTCCAGAAGGGCGCGGCCGATCAGCACGAGCTGAAGATTGGAGCCTGTTTCCTGAAGGTAGCGAAGGAAGTGATCGAAGAGTTCGGGACAGCCCTTGTTCAAGTCGATCCGCCCCACGTAGAGAAGAAATGGCCCTTCGATTCCGTGCCGCTTTCTGAAACCCTCACCATCGACCGATGAAGGGAGCGCCGACCCCACGCCCACGATCTCCCCAGGAAGGGGATGCCCCACCGCCCCCTCCAGCATCAACCGCTCCTCCAGGCTGTTGAAGGCGAACTGAGTGGCCGCTTCGAACACCGGGCGAAAAAGGGCGAGTCGATAGAGACCATCATCCTCGGCGGTGGGGGCCAGGATCGAGGGTGTCCGCGAGGCCTGAAGACTGCGGGAGGTCGTCCAGTATCGGTAGGAGAAATAGATGAGGACGTCGTACCGGCCCGAAGACGCCGCTTCCATGACGTGGTCGCGAAGCCCCGGGGAGTAGGGTCCCTGGGCGTCCATCCAGGCTTCCTCGTCGTCGCGCGCATGCTCCTTAGGTTCAATCCTTTGGGAGAGTTCCGCGAAGCGCAGAATCTCACGCTGGCGCTCGACCGGAAAACGCCGGACCCGCACGCCGTTCAGGACGGTTTCCCCTTCCGGATAGTGGTTCTTCCATTCGACATAGTCGAGCGCACAGGTTGTGAAAACGGTGACGTCGCCATGATCGCGAAGAAGTTCCGCGATCAATCGACAGTGGTACTCGGCTCCTCCGGCGATCTCGAGTCCGTAGCGCTGGACCACGAAACCAAGCCTGAGTTGTGCGGTCATGTCTTTTTGGGGCCAGGGGCCGAAGGTTCGGAGAGTCGCCGAGCCCCTCAGGAGGCAGGCGGGCCCGGATCCTTGAGCACGGCCAGGGACTCAAGAGCGCGTTCGCGCTTGCGCAGTTCCTCAAGACTGGCGTCCGTCTGCTGCAAGCGGGCGCGCAGTTCCTGGACCTCGAGATTCATGCGCGTGAGCTCCAGGGTCAGGTTGTGCAGCATCTGCACGGAGTAGACGTTGAGGTCGGACTGTCGAGAGAGGGCCGCGATCATCGGGGTGGGGTTCCAGAAGAGTTTCTGGATGGGCTTGAGGAGATTACGGATGCTGCCGAGAATGGAGGCGGCGCCGCCCCGGCTGGTGCGATAGATCGTTTCCGGATTGAAGGTGTAGTTCCAGACCTCGGACTTGGTCTTGAAGTCCTTCAGGAAATCGGGATTGAACTGGCGCGACTCGAGTACTGCTTCCAGCTTGCGCTCGGCGATCTCACGAATCTCTTCGTCGGTATAGAGCCCTCGCTTCTTCTCGGCGATCCGTTCGCGGATCTCCGCCATGATCTTCCGAACGTCCACGTCTTTAGACTCGATTTCGATGCTCATTTTGGGACTCCGAGGGGGGTGGCCGCACCTTGAGCGGTGTAGACGATCGCGATCACCAGAGCCACCCACAAGGCCACGGTGGCGAGGAGGGGCCGATCGGTCAGAAGCAGGTCGGTGGGCGAATCGCCCTGGTCCTTCTGGTGGACCAGATAAAGATACCGAAAGATCCCGTAGAGCACGAGAGGCAGGGTCCACGAGAGTTTCGCGGTTCCGAATTTCTGCACGGTCTCGGGAGACAGGGTGTAGAAGGCATACGCGGTCACGACCGACGCCGTCACGACCGAGGTCATCTGATCGATGAGGTAAGGCGAATATTCGGCCAGGATGGCACGGTGGCCGGTCGCGTTCTCCGAGAGAGAGGTGAGTTCGTGACGACGCTTGGCCAGAGCGAGGAAGAGCGCCAGAAGCAGGGCCAGCACGAGCAACCAGTCCGTGACGGGCACGTCAATGGCGTAGCCCCCGGCCAGCGCGCGCAGGACGAAGCCCAAGGAGATAGACAGGACGTCGAGAATCACCACATGCTTTAGGCCAAAGGAGTAAGCGAGATTCAGGGCCAGATAGGAGGAGGCGCAGATCCCAAGCCGCGGATCGAGCCAGAAGGCCAGGGTCAGTGCGAGAACAACCAGGGAGAGGGCGCCCAGCGTCGCGGCGCGGATGGAGAGATCGCCCGCGGCGAGGGGGCGGAGTTTCTTCTTGGGATGCAGGCGGTCGCGCTCGACGTCGGCCACGTCGTTCCAGAGATAGACCGCACCGGCGAGGCCGCAGAATGCTATGAAGGCCAGGGCCGCGCGCGCGAAGGGCTCGGGTTCGAAGAGATGTTTCGAAAACAGCAGGGCCGCGAAGACGAGGAGGTTCTTCGTCCACTGGTGTGGCCTGAGGGCGCGAAGAAAATGCATGGTTGGGAGATTAAAAAAACCCGCGGCATGGCCGCGGGCTTGTGGGGCAACGACGCGGGCCGCTTCCGGCCGCCTGGCGTCAAGCGAAGCTCTTGACCGCCTCATCCTCCGCGTCGAATGTCTCGAAGACCGTGAGGAGCTTGGTGATGGCTAGCAGATCCTGGATCTTCTTGGTGAGGTTCAGGAGTTTGAGCTTTCCACCCTTCTTGTTGACCGTGCTGTAGCAGCGGACGAGTTCGCCGAGACCGGCGGAATCCACATACGGAACCTCGGCGAGGTTCAAGACCAGCTTGGTCTTCCCGGAATCGATGGCTTTGCTCACGGCATCGCGCAAGGCTTCGTCGCCTTCTCCGATCATGATCTTGCCCTGCAGGTCGATGATGGTGACGTCGCCCACGAGGCGTTCAACAATGTTCATGTGCGTTTGTTCCTTTCGAGGTTTGACGGAGGAGTGTAGCAAAACCGGGGCTGGTTCGAGCCCGGTTTGGCCTTATCTCTGACGGAACGTAAGACCCTGGGCAAAAAGCCCGGCGCGCGTCATCAATTCGGCCAGAAGGTTCGAATCGCCCTGGTTCCGGGCCAGGGCCACCGCTTCCCCCACCGCGGCCTCGGCCCCATGGTAGTCGCCGAGTTCGGCGCGGGCGACCCCAAGCGAATCCAGAGAAACCGGGTCCTGGCGGCGCGTCCCTTCGACCGCCCGCTCAGCGTAGGCCACAGCTTTTCGGCCATCCCGAATGCGGTCGTCGGGACTGGTAGCGAGGATCCAGGCGAGCCGATTCAGGAGCCGGACGTCCCCGGGCAGAGCCGAAAGCGCCTGTGTGTACTCGTCCACCGCCTGCGCAAAGCGGCCTTGAATCGCGTAGTTCTCGCCCAGGTTGCGATGCGCCTCGGCAAAACGCGGCTTCAGTTCGATGGCTTTTTGCAGGTGGAGTGAGCCTTCCGCGACCTTGCCCTGGGCCGAGAGTGCCACACCCAGGTTTGCCTGGGCTTCGGCAAGTCCCGGCTGGACCCCGACTGCGACCAAGAGATGGGCCTCCGCTTCCGCGAACTGGCCTCTGGAAAGGAGGGAACTCGCCAGGTTGTTCCGGGCGCGTGCGTTATGGGGGCGTTTGTCGACCGTGTCCGACCAGATGCGGTCGTAGGTTCGATAATCGTCGTTTCGCTCGCGAGTCCTCAGGGTCAAGGTGGCGATCAAGGCCACCGCGATGGTTAGCGCGGCAAGGTGCAAAGGTCCTGAAGGGAGAGGGACGCGGCGCACCGAATAGGACCCAAACATGAAGGCGCCCGTCGCCACGAGAACGATCGGAGCCAGGATGGGCAGGTACATACGGTGTTCGGCCGCGATCTCGGTGGGAATCGGCAGAATGGAGGACGTAGGCGCCAGAATCAGGAAGAACCAAACCCCTGCGAAAGACCAGGCCAACCGACGGACTAGACCGAAGATCGTGGCCGCAAGGAACCCGGTGATCAGCAGTCCTGGAACCAGCATGTCGGAAACCGACGCTTTCGACCAGTCGTAGTCAAGGACCAGAGGAGCCGGATAGAAAACAAGGCGCAGGTAGTGAGGCAGGACCTCGGCCTGAGTTGCGAGATAGCCCCACCAGGGCCACTCTGAGAATCCAAAGCCCGCCGAGCCCGTGCGGGCTCCGCCGGCCACGAGGGTAATGAGTGGGGCCCAGGCGGCGAACAGGCCGATGTACAGCGGGCGCTTCGAGGGCGTTGCGTCTCCGCCAAACAAGTGGTCCCAGACCACCACCATGATGGGTGCGGTGACCATGACTTCTTTGGTGCCCATCCCCAGCGCGCACATGGCCAGTGAGAACCAGGCCCATCCGCCGAAGCCAGGGCGTTCTCTGGCCCGCACCGCGCCATAGAGCGTCGCCAGGTAGAAAAGGCCCATCAGCGACTCCACACGTTGAACGACGTAGGTGACGCTGGCGGTTTGCAGCGGGTGGACGGCGAAGACCAGGGCCACGAGCAAGGCGAGAAGGCGGCCAGCGGAACCGAAGGTCGCGCGCAGCGGAGGTGATTGCAGGGTGCGCTGGACCAGGCCAAACACCAGAAGTGCGGCCAGGATGTGGATCGTGAGATTCGTCGCGTGGAAGCCCCACAGGGGGTCGTTCCAGACCGCATAGTCGAGAGCGAAGGACAGGCTCGCGATGGGTCGACCTTCGAGTGTCGTGGAAGGCGGTGCGGTCATGGCCCGAGACAGCGGCCAGAGATGACGGAGGTTCTGGTTCTCTTCGATCGCCGGCAGGTCGTCAAAGACCAAAACGCCGGAGAAGCTGTTGGAATAGGCGCTGAGGGCGACGATCAGCACGGCTACGACAACGAAAGCCAGAGGGAGCCCGCCGGGGCTCACATACGGGCGAGCTTCCTGCGCAAGGGATGGACCGGATCGGTCGCGGTTCCGGCCGGGACGCTGCTTGGCCAAGGGTCTTTGAAGGGTACCAAAAAAGAAACGGGCGGCGGAGTTTCCCCCGCCGCCCGTTCGAGCCTCCAAATCAGGAGGCCGGGATTGCGACTAGCCCCTTCGCCACCCGAACGGAGCGGCGTCTGGTGGACAGGAGCCCTTCGGTCTGCTCAGGCTCCTAGAACGAGATCCTCGCCATCACGCGGATGGAACGAGCGCCCTGGTAGGAGTTGGGCAGCGTGTAGCGGGGATCGGGACGCCCGGATGCGGGCAGACGGGCGGCCTGAATAGCGACGGTGTCGAAGCCGTTCGGCTGGAAGAAGGCACCCCCGGGGTTGTTGGTGAAGCCGGGGATAACCAGAGCGTCGCGGTACGCCGCGAACGCGATCTGGGTGACCGTCTTCTGATCGAACACGTTCTGAATGTCCGCCTGCAGGGTCAACTTCATGTCGCCCTTGATCTTGAAATCGTGCAAAAGATTCAGATCGGTCTGATTGACGAAAGGCGTGCGGCCCAGATCGCCGCGACCGTTGTAGTAGACCGGCACACCCTGGTAGCTGACCGTGGAGGAGTTCAGCGTGCCGTGACGAGCGTAGAAATTGAGACCAACGGAGGTCCCGAAGTCGAAGCTGTACGAGCCCTGCGCCTTGAACTGGACCGGGCGGTCGGTGTTCAGCTTCCCGTTCGCCTCCTTGCCCTTCTGGTCGAAGGAAAGATAGAGCGCGTCGTAGTAGCGCGAGACGTTCGGGGAGGTGCGACCGGCTTCGTCGGAACTGGCGAGACCGCCGTAGTTGCCGTAGAGGCGGCTGAAAACGACGCTGGTTGTACCCTGCCAGTTGTTGGAGAAGCGCTTGCGAAGGGCAAGTTCGACGCCGTCGTACTGGTTCAGAACCTTCGGGACCTTCGGGAACTGAGCGCCCAGAGGAGAGGCGCCAAGACCCACGCCAGGGTTCGCGATGTAGTAGACCTCGCCGATGCCGGGCACGTTCACGCCCACGTCATCAATGGTCTCGTTCCACCACTTGCGGGCATAGCGGACGCTGAGCGACATCACGGAACTGAGTTCGCGATCGAGGCCGAGAGTGATCTCCTGCTTCTTGGTGGGCTTCAGGTTCGGATCGACCAGGCTGTTGCCAAGCTCATTCGAGGCGTGGCGGCGATCGTTCTGTTCGATGAATTTGCCACCGGTGCAGTTGGTGCCGCCGTTGATGTCCGTGCAACTGATGGAGGGCCAGTCGAAGGTGTCGAGGCTGTAGACATAGTCGATCCAGTGATCGCCGCCCCAGGCACCGCGCGGCATCTCAAGCTTCATGGTGTCGTAGAAAACTCCCCACGATCCGTAGCCCTTCCACTTGCCGTCGCCCTTCACGTCGTAGGCAAAGCCGAGGCGAGGCGCAATCTTGTCGCTCCAACCAAACTCCACCCCCGGGTTCTCAGGCTTGTAGGAGGGAATCTCTTCGTTCTCGATACGAAGGCCGTAGTTGACCGTCAGTTTGCTGTTGAGGGTCCACTGATCCTGCGCGAAGAGGCTGAGGTTCGTTTCCTTGATGTCACCGCCTGTGTAAATGCGGCTGACCGTGAAGTACCCATAGGTGCCCCGGTTGGTGCCGCCGCTCAGGTTGGCATAGGTGCCGCCCCAGTTGAGGGAGATGTTCGGGTGCTGCTGACCGAGCTGCGCCTGGTTGCCGATACGCTCGTAGAGACCGCCGATCTTGATGGCGTGGTCACCCTTCCATCGCTTGAACAGAGTGGCATCGGTGGACAAGTTGAAACGCGTGTACCGGTCCTGGACCGAGAACGAATTGACCGCGCCGTCCGCAAAGCCGCTGCCCCGCTGGAAACTCGTCGGAACATCAAGGAGATTTACGGTCGTGGTCGCGAAGGTGCGGCGGGTGTTGCGATTGTAGTCACCGCCGGTGCTGAAGGCGTCGTAGTCGAGGTAGCTGCCGGTGAGGTTGAGGTAGAGCGAGTTGCTGGCCGTGTAATCAACGATGGCGCTGTAGGAATCGTTCTTGCCGTCGGCGCGAACGGTCGATCGCGGATTGAACGTCGTCGCGTTCGAAGTGCTGGTTCCGTTCGGCTCGATTCCGGGCAGGCCAAGCTCGCCACGGCGGCGTTCGTTGCTACCGGTTACGCGGGCGCGGAGCTTCGACGTGAACTGCGTGGTGATGTTGTAGTTGAGCGCCTTTTGATTGGGGCTTCCGGTGTCGAAGGTCTGGGTGGGAGGGTTGACTCCGGGGGTCACCCAGGTCACCGTACGCTCCTGCTTCCAGAACTGCGGGCCGTACCCAATGAAGAACCAGGCTTTGTCCTTGAGGATGGGGCCACCGAGAGTCAGGACGGGGTCGACCTGATAGAACTTATCCCGCGGGACGATGATCTGCTCGGCGAGGGCGAGATTCGTCGGGACCGAGCGAAGGGACGGACGGCGGTCGCCGAGCCACTTGTTGTTGTTGTAATAGGCGCCGGCCGAGCCGCGGAATTTGTTCGTGCCACTGCGGGTGACCGCGCTCACGACACCGCCGAGGGCGGCGCGGAATTCGGCGTTGTAGCCCGACTGCTTGACCTGGACGGTCTCAAGGAAGTCCTGGGTGACAACTTCGGTGCCGGCGATCGCGTTCGAGGTTCCGGTGCGCGCATTGGTGCGGTCGACGCCGTCCACGAGGAAGCGGTTCTCCGAGCCGGAGGCGCCGTCGATCATCAGACCACCGCCGCGCGACTCGTTGTTGGTGCCCGGGATCTGGGTGAGCACGCTCAACAGGCCGCGGCCTTTGGGAATCAAGTCGATGGTTTCGCGGCTCACCGTCGCGGTGGCGGCATTCGCCTTGGTGTCGATCAGGGGCGCTTCGCCGGTGACCTGGACCGATTCCGTCATACCGCCGACCTTCAGGGTGAGGTCGACTCGGAGCAGCTGGCCGAGGACAACCGTGGCCGCGGATTTCGCCGGGCTGAAGCCGGTGAGTGCTGCGGTGAACTCATAGCTGCCGGGGGGGAGGGCCGGGAAACGGAAGGAACCATTCGTATCGGTGACACTCGTCACGACACCAGCATTGCGGGTGCTGCGGGCTTCAACGCTAACACCCGGGAGCACGCCACCCTGTGCGTCTCGGACGACGCCCTGAATGGAGCCGCTCTGCTCCTGGGTCATCGCCGGGCTGACCAGGGCAAGAAGTAATAGAAGGGACAAAGGTACTTTGAATCGGGTCATGGAACTCCTGATGAAGAATGTGGGCCAGACTGGGGATGGGGTTCATCTATCCAATTAGATGAACTCACCGCTCCCGTTTCCTTGATCCTATCCCTTTGATTGCTGGGAAAGGGGCGACCGTCCAAATAAATGAAAGTAGGAATCTTGAATACTGATCGGCGCTAGCGAATACGGTCGGCCAGTTCCCCGCCGAGCGCTTCGGCTTCCGCACGCAACGAGGAGGGCGACACCACGACCACCTCGATGGCGCGAAGGCTCTGCACGCCGACGCGGGACAGCGCGATCCAGTCGGACGGTCCGGTCGGCGCCTCGCGGGAACGAAGAGTCTTCATGACGCGGTCCGCCGCCGCGCCGTCCGCCTGGGGTTCGCTGATCTTGTACGTCACCGAGAAAGGCGATGCCGGACTGCCGTCGAGGTCCAGCGTGGTCACACCACGAATCCGGCGCTCGCTCACCTCGAATCCTTCGGGAATCGGGAAGCGAAGTTCCCCAACGAAACGATCCGCGCCGATTTCTGGAATCCTGGTGGTCTGGTCGGCCCGCTGCCGGACCGCGGTGACGCCCACCCCCAGAAGGACCAGGATCGCCACCGCCGCCCGCAAGGAACCGCGCCGGACCGGCCGCGGCTCGTTGTCCCGGTCGCTTCGAACGATACCGAGCGCCATAAGAGCGCCCGCGATGAATCCACCCGCGTGCGCCGCCATATCGATACCGGGAATGAAAGAGATCATCACGTTAAGGAGGAGGGTTGCGAGTACTCCGTTGCGCAGTGCGCGGGGCACGGGCTGCGGAAGGACGTCCTTGCGGAAGAAGACGAAGGTCGTGAAGGCCCCCAGCAAGCCGAAGATGGCGCCCGAGGCCCCGGCCGAAACCGCGCTGTCGTTGAACACGAGCGAAGCCAGAGAGGCCCCGATAGCACTCCCGGTCCACAAGGCCAGAAAGCGCCAGGGACCGATCAGGAACTCAAGGGGGCGGCCCAGAGACCATTGGGCCCAGCCATTCATGAGGAGATGCAGAAACCCGAAATGCAGGAAGGGGGCGGCGATCAATCTCTGCCATTCGCCCCCGGTCACAACCGCGGGCTGGTGAACCGCGCCCATTCGGAAAACCACGGCGAGAGCCGCCCCCACACCCTGAAGAGAATCCCTGCTGATGGCCACTTCGATAGCGAAGCACAAGACGATGGCGAAAGTAAGGGCGGACGTCACGACCCCTCCATCCGGAGACTGAGTTCGAACGCGTGGTTCAAAGACCACCAGGCTTCGGGCGGTCGCGAAATCGATCACGGGAAACGCCCCCTGCTTCAGATCCTCGGCCATCCGATCGAGCGCGTTCTCGACGACCAGGCGTGGGGCCCGAGGTTTGAGGCCTCGGCGTACCTCGCGCAGGCGGCCCGCGTCATCTATATGGAGGGTTCGGGCCGGGGCGGTTGCCTCAAAGGCGCTCCTGGAGAATTCCTCGCCGCCGCCCACCACCACGACCGTGGTGGCTCGCTCGCCCAGATGCCGATTCGCGATGGCGCGCAGACCGGGCAGGTCGTTGTCGCGGCCAAACCCCAAAGCCGGACACAGCACAAGGCGTCCACACGCTCCGTCGCGATCGACAATGACCGCGGCACCCTCGAAGCCCGCGACCCGGGTATCGGCGCGGAGTTGGCCTCGATCCGCGATGAGGGCGTGCAGCAGCCCTTCGGTCAGCCGGCCCGCGAAGATGTCGTTCTGCTGGAAAGCCGGACGGGTGCGAAGCGAGCCGGGCCGAGGGAGGAACCGAATCAGCAGGAACAGGGCCAGCAGGGCCAGAACAACGAGGATGGGCGACATCAAAGGGCGCAGTCTATGGGGCGAGCCCATACCGACCTTCCAAGGACCGCCGCTCGTCGGACAGGAGCCAGCACGGGCGGCTACGCGCTGCGCCCCTTGATAAGCGCAGGCCGCGTCTCCTTGACTCGGGTGATGGGATACTTGGGATACAAGACCAATGCGACGAACCAAGATCGTGGCCACGGTGGGCCCTGCCTCATCCACCGAAAACGTCCTCGAGCAGCTCATGGCCGCCGGGGCCACGGTTTTCCGGCTCAACTTCTCTCATGGATCCCACGCAGACCACTCGCGCAGCCTTACGCTGATTCGATCCATCGCGAAGCGACGCGGGGAGGCGGTGGCGATCCTGCAGGATCTCTCCGGACCCAAGATCCGCACGACCCGCGTTTCGAATCCCGAGGGCATCGTGCTTGAAACCGGACGCACGGTGATGATCACCAACGACGAGGGGGTGGTGGGCACTCCCGATCGCATCGGAACGACCTATGAGCCGCTCCCCCGCGACGCCCGGACGGGAGACACCATCCTTCTTGACGACGGCAACCTGGAACTTCGGGTGCTCGGCACCACCGACCATGGCGTCGATTGCGAGATCATCCACGGCGGCGTGCTCAAGTCGAACAAAGGGATGAACCTTCCCGGAGTTTCCCTGTCGATTCCCGCCCTCACCGAGAAGGACCGGGCCGACCTCGCCTTCGGGCTTTCCCTGGGCGTCGATTTCGTGGCTCTTTCGTTCGTGCGCCGCGCCGAAGACCTTCGCGAGGCCAAGGAGCTGATTCGGACGCTCGGAGGAGATGCCCCGCTCATCGCCAAGATCGAAAAACGGGAAGCGATCGACAACCTGGCGAGCATCCTGGAAGAGGCAGACGGGGTCATGGTCGCGCGCGGCGACCTGGGTGTCGAGCTTTCAACCGAGGAAGTCCCCACGCTCCAGAAGCGGATCATCGCCATGGCGAACGCAGCCGGGAAGCCGGTGATCACGGCCACGCAGATGCTCGAAAGCATGATCGACCGCGCCCGGCCCACGCGCGCGGAGGCCTCCGACGTGGCAAACGCCATCCTCGACGGCACCGATGCGGTGATGCTCTCGGCCGAGACGGCCTCGG
This sequence comes from uncultured Acidobacteriota bacterium, assembly GCA_964520805.1. Lineage (GTDB taxonomy): Bacteria > Acidobacteriota > Vicinamibacteria > Fen-336 > JAGNNV01 > JAGNNV01. The sequence continues at coordinate 17,471 of CAZFQH010000016.1, forward strand.
GAAACTTTCCGATTCAGTCGGTGGCGACCATGGCGCGGATCGCGGATTACACCGAAGAGAACGACGAGTTTCAGAGCCCGTCGCGGCTCGCCGGCTCCTCGGGATCGGCGGTGGCCCGCGCCCTGGCCCGCGTCGCTTCAATGGTGGCTCTGGAACTTCAATCCCCATGGATCATGGTGTTCACAGAGACGGGCTCGACCGCTCGACATGTTTCGGGTTTCCGTCCCCGGGCCCGCATCGCGGGAGTCACGCCCTCGGAAAAAGTGCATCGCCAGCTCGCCCTCCAATGGGGGGTGATCCCCATCCTCCTGCCCGCGGTGAGCGACACCGACGGACTGCTGCGGACGGGCGAGGAGGCCCTGCGTGCCTCCGGGTACGTGAAATCCGGCGACCGCATCGTCATCCTGGCGGGCCAAAGCCACACCGCGGGCGCCACCAATTTCCTCAAGGTGCACACCGTCCGCTGAGGATCCGCCCGCAAAAGAAAACGGCCACTCCTAAGAGCGGCCGTGGAACGATGCGAGCCGGCGGGTTGAGGGCTACGGAGTGACGCCCGGACGAAGAGTCATCGAAAGGCCCGCCACCACACCCCACTTGCCATGGAAGTCGACGAGGCCCCGACGGCCCGCGACGAAAAGTGTGGCGTCGCGGTTGAACAACTGACGGTGATGGAGGACGCCCACCCGCGCCTCGCGCGTAGCGATCGCTCCGGGCACGCCGTCTCCCAAATATCCGCCAACATCGCCGAAGACGTCAAAGCTCTCGGCCACCTTGTATGCAACGGAACCGGACAACGCCATGAAATCGCGCTGCTCGTGAGCACGAAGAGGCTCGTCCTGAATCGCGAGGCCGGCCTTTCCATTGAGGGTCAACTTGTCTGTCTTGTACCCGAGAAGAAGCACTGACTCCATGCGCAGGGTGTTGGGGCCGAGGCCGTTCCCGAAACTGGTGTTGGGCAGGGTGACCTCGAACTGAACCGCAACCGCGGGGGCGCCGTTCACTTCACCCTTCTTGAGGCCCAGCTTGGCGCGCAGCGTGGCATCACCGAAGTCGGAGATGTCCTTGCCGAAGTAGCGGGGGTCGTTCATAGCGTAGGTCTGAGTGTTGAACTCCACCGCGAATTCGGCGCGCTCGGAGGGGACGTAGTTCAGACGGAACACCGGACCGTCGATGCGGGTGCGTTCCTGAATGGTGCCGGCCTGAGCGAAGGTCAGGTAGTTCGGCTGCGTGCCGATCGTCTGCCCGAAGATATCGAGACCGAAATACCCGGGTGCCTGGATGAAGGCGCTCGGAGTGAGCATGGGCCCGGTCTGGGCCGAGGCGCTCGATCCGGCAACGGCGAGTGCGGCGAAAGTCAGGAGGCGACGAAGTGAAATCAAAGCGGTGTTCCTTTTCAAACTACGGGGTTCGGTACGATGTCGCGAACCCGCCCGACGAAACTGGGTGTGCAACCTGAAGGGGCAAGGCGAGAGCCCAAGGGTCTCGTCATTGCCGGGTCGCTATACTCGCGACCTTGAGCACAACCACGGGGGATCCGAAGCGGGCAGTTTACTCTAACCGCCGATTGAAGATAGGGGTCTTGTTGCTCACCTTGATGAGCCTGCCCCTGGCCGCACTTTTCGGCTTTCTCTTGTGGATCTTCGTCCGAAGCAGCGCCCTTGTGGACGGGCGGCTCGCGGAGGCCCGGAATCGCGTGCCCACACGGGTCTATTCGCGGCCGGTATCGTTCCGGAAGAGTGATCGCTTGAACCGCGACGGGCTCGTGTCCATCTTGAATGCGCTTTCGTATCAGGAAGCCCGTGGGGAGAGTCTTGAGCCCGGGGAATTCCGCATCACCGACGGTACGACTCTCATCCTCCGTCCGCGCGAAGCACCGGCCGCCACCGGGGACGTGCCCGTCACGAGCAGTGCTGAAGGGGTCGTGGTCACCTTCGAGAACAACAAGAAGGCCGGGGAGATCGTCAAGACGATCAAAGCCGTCTCCGGTAAGGATCTGAGCGTTCTGACCCTGGAGCCGGCCCTGCTCTCCTACCTGTTCGAGGGCGAGGAGCGGGAGAAACGACGGTTCGTGAAGTACGACGAGTTGCCGCGCCATCTTGTGGAAGCCCTGCTCGCCATCGAAGACCGGCGGTTCTTCCAGCATCCCGGCTTCGACCCTTTCAGCATCGTGGGCGCTGCGGTGCGTAACCTGCGGCCCAGCAGCACGCTCCTTCATGGAGGCAGCACACTCACCCAGCAGTTCGTGAAGAATTTTTTTCTCACTCCTGATCGCACCCCCAAGCGCAAGATTCAGGAAGCGGTCCTTTCCTTCGTCCTGGAGCGGCGCGCGTCCAAGAAGGAGATTCTTGAGCTGTACGTGAACGAGATCTATCTCGGCCAGGTGGGCTCATTCAACATTAACGGCATGGGCGAAGCGGCGCGGGTCTATTTCCAAAAGGACATATCCAATCTCTCCGTGACCGAATCGGCCCTGCTCGCGGGGATGATCCAGTCGCCGAACCCCTACAATCCCATGCGTCATCCAGAACGGGCCATGAGCCGGCGCAACACGGTGTTGCGAGCCATGGCCGAGGAGAACTTCATCTCCTCCGAAGTTCTGGCGAAGCTTCTAACCGAGCCCGTGGAGGTGCGGTCGCGGACCAGCCCCGGCCTCGACGCGCCCTACTTCATCGATCTGGTGCGGCGGGATCTCAAGGGCCGTTTTGGCGAGAGCGGTTTTCACAACCTTCGCGTGGACAGCACGCTTGATCTGCGACTCCAGCGGATCGCCCAGGCGTCCCTAGAGACCGGACTCGCCGACCTCGATGCAAGGCTCAAGCGCAAAGACGGGGTGAAGCTGCAGGGCGCTTTGATCTCTCTCGACGTCAAGACGGGGGGAATCCTCGCCCTCGTCGGTGGGCGGTCTTATACCCAGAGCCAGTTCAATCGGGCAGTGCAGGCCCAGCGCCAGCCCGGCTCGACCTTCAAGCCGTTCGTGTACCTCGCGGCGTTCGAGGCCACTCTCGACGACCCCGCCCTGCCTCCCATCACTCCGGCTACCGTGGTCGACGATTCGCCCTACGTTTTCTTCTACGAGGACAAGGAGTACATCCCGAGAAACTTCGAGGATGAGTATCTCGGGCCGGTCACGTTGCGAAGGGCTCTCGCCAAAAGCCTGAATGTGGCGACCCTCAAGGTCGCGGAGATGATCGGCTATGAGCGGATCGCATTTCTCTGGCGGGACCAGATGAAGATTTCAAAGTCCGTGCTGGCGGTGCCTTCGGTGGCCCTTGGCTCTTTCGAAGTGAGCCCGCTGGAGATGGCGGCCGCCTATGAGGTGCTGGCGAGCGGCGGTTTCAAGCGCGAACCCTTCAGTCTTCGGCGGGCCTCGACGGAGGATGGAACGATGTTCGAGCTGGGCGGAAGTGCCGCGGCCCCGCGCGTGGTTCGGCAGGAGACCTCGTATCTGGTCACCCGCATGATGGAGAGCGTTCTGAACGAAGGTACGGGCGCCGCCGCCAGGGGAATGGGCTTCACGGTCGAAGCCGCGGGCAAGAGCGGCACCACCAACGACACCCGCGACGCGTGGTTCGCGGGCTACACCCCCGACATCGTCACCATCGTGTGGGTGGGTTATGACGACAACGCCCCCGTCGGCCTCGCCGGCTCGCGCGCCGCTTTGCCCATCTGGGTCGAGTTCATGAAGTCGGCGGTGGCCGGTCTCGGCAACCGTGGCTTTCTGCCTCCCGAGGAGGGCGTGGTCTTCATCAACATCGACAAGGCCTCGGGGCGCCGCGCAAACCCCGCGTGCGGGAAGGTCTTCTCGGAGAGTTTTCTCGTGGGCACCGAGCCCATGGACGAGGCGGTCTGCCCCGGACGCGACTGAGGGGGGCTGCCGGCCGCCGTTTCACAAAGGCGATTCGCGCGCGTTATTTCGAGTCGGCGGCCTGGAGGGTCTTCGCCACGTTCTGCACCTCGTCCATCACGCGGAGCAGATTGCCGCTCCACATCTTGTCGATCTGGGCGGCGGTGTAGCCGCGGCGCACCAGCTCCAAGGTGACGTTGAAGGTTTCATCGGCTCCGTTCCAGCCATCGACGCCACCGCCGCCGTCGAAGTCAGAAGAGATCATCTGCTCGTCGTCCATGTTCCGGCTGACCTCCGCCAATGCGCGGACGGAGGAGTGCGAAGCGATGATCGGAGCCTTGGTGATCTGAAGAGCCTGCATCATCGACTCCTTTGAAGGATGTGAGATGTCGACCGGATAGCCGTTCTCGATGCCGATGAGGGCGATCTTCTTGCCCTTCGCGTTGATGCGGCGAACGTCGGCGGACGTGAGGGCCAGCTCGATCTGGTCCGGAGCAAGGACCTGCGTCAGCCGATGGATGGCCTCGAACTTTGAGATCGCTTCGTCATAGGCGCGCTGGTAACCCGCGGGCTCGAAGGCATCGGCCTGAGTGGGTTGACCGACATAGACGATGAAGAACGCGGCATCGAGGCCACCCTTCTTCATCTTGGGCAGGTTCGCCTGGTTGCCAAGATCCTGGGTGTAGTTGCGAGAGAACGTGAAGTTGTTGACGCTGATGTCGTCGTGGGTATCGAGCGTGATCACGCGGTCGTGGATGGCCCGGGCCTTCGCGACGAGCGCCCCCGCGGGGTCTCCCTTGGTTGCGGACGCGGGCGTTTGGGCCAGAACCGGCAGGGGCATCGCGAGGGCAAACGCGAGGGATAGCTGGCGGCGGGTGTTCGAGGAACGGAACATCTCTTGGATCTCCTTTTCTGCACGAACTCATCCGATGGCGGGGGCTCCGGCACCCGCCTGAGACCGTTCGGCAGTTGTCCCGAGATCGTGTCACGTCGCACCTTGGTTGTCTAGCAGCCCGCGCGACCGAATGCGGGCGTTCGCGCGCACTCCTCGGCGCGCACGACAACACGCTCAGCCGCAGGGGCAAGCCTTGTGCCTGCCCTTTGAGAGGGCGACCATGAGGGTCGAGGCGGCCAGCGGCTCTCTCCGCCTGGGAGGAGCTTGCGTGGCCAGGCTTCGCGCCGG
>CAZFQH010000017.1:0-21975 GCA_964520805.1 uncultured Acidobacteriota bacterium
GCGGGCGCGTACGCCGTGAAGACGATGTACCCGGCCTTCCCCATGTTCCCACCGGACTGGGCGGTGGCCGCGGCATTGTTGGTGTCGGTGTCGGTAGGTCTCGCGTTCGGAGTTCTTCCCGCATGGCGCGCCTCTCGGCTCGATCCCGTAGCCGCCCTGTCGAGAAAATGAGCCGGCTCGAACTCCTGCGGCTCGCGGCTGGCGCCGTACTCGGTCACCGGCTCCGGTCGGCTCTCACCATGCTCGGCATCCTCATCGGCATCGCCTCCGTGATCCTCCTGACCTCGATCGGAGAAGGCACGCGACGGTACGTCATGGCCGAGCTGCTGCAGTTCGGCACCGACGTGATCTTCATCCGCGCCGGCCGGTTCACCACCACCGGCCCGCCCACGTCGATCCTTTCCACCGTGCGCAAGTTGAGCATCGAGGACGCCGAAGCGTTGCGCCGCGTTCCTGGTGTCCTCAGAAGTATTCCTGTTCTGGTTGGCAACGCACGGGTGGAGGCGCGGGATCGCGGTCGGAACACGTTTGTCATCGGCGTGACCGCCGACGCGCCAGAGGCCTGGAAGGTGGGGGTGGGCCTGGGACGCTTCCTGCCCGCTAGCGACCCGCGCCGTGGCGGCCCCATCACGGTCCTCGGGCCAAAGACCAGGCAGGAACTGTTCGGAGACGCGAATCCGCTGGGAGAGCACGTGCGGATCGGAGGCCAGCGCTTCCTCGTCGTCGGAGTCATGGCCCCAAAAGGAACGCTGCTCGGCCTCGATATCGACGACCGCGCCTACATTCCCGTCGCGACCGCCCAGCAGCTTTTCAATCGGGATGAATTGACCGAGATCCACGTCCAGTTCGCGGCCAGCGCGGGAGCAGAGACGGTTGGGGCAGGCATCGCCAAAGCGCTGAAGGCTCGTCACCGGGGAGAGGAGGATTTCACGATGATCTCTCAAACCGACCTGCTCGGCGTGTTCGAGCGCGTCCTCGGCATCGTCAGCGTGGGAGTCACGGCGATCGGGGGTATCTCGCTGGTGGTCGGGGCGATCGGCATTCTGACCATGATGTGGATTTCCGTGAACGAGCGGACGTCGGAAATTGGAGTGGCCCGCGCGCTTGGAGCCACGCCCAGCCAGGTGCAGAGTCTGTTCTTGATTGAAGCCTCCCTGCTGTCCCTGGCCGGGGGATCTCTCGGAGTGGCGACCGGAATAGGGCTTGGCGCCGTCCTCCAGCTCGCCATTCCCGGGCTACCGGTGCATACCCGGCCGGAGTACGTGGCGGCATCGATCGCCATGAGCCTCGTGGTCGGTCTGATCAGCGGCGTCCTTCCCGCCCGCCGGGCGGCCGCGCTCGATCCCGTCGAGGCGCTGCGCGCGGAGTAGTGCAGAATGGGCTGTCCACTTTTTCTCCTGTGTCGGTCTGTGACCCTTTCACAGAAAAGAGCTTAGCCAGGGTGCGGAACACAAATGTCAGAAGCGATACGTGAACCGCACGTAGCCTACCTTGGCGGTGTAGTCCCCGTCGTTTGCGGCCAGGAAGAACGAGGCGGGCAGATAGTTGGTGAGGCCGTTCGTGGCCACGTCCTTGAACTTGTAGTCCTCGTACCATCCGCCGAGGGAGGCGGACCAGTCGGTCGAGAACTGATGTTTGATTTCGGCCGAGAGGGTGGCGATCTTCATGTCGTCGTAGAGCGGAATGCTCTGGACACCACCGATTCCGGCACGGGCGAGTGAAGCGGCGCTGCCCGGAGCGGAGAAGAGGGAGTTGTTGCCATCGACCTTCTGGTACTGCCCGTAAAGGTTCAGGAACCACTTGTCCGGAACGAGGATGAAATCGGCGCCGCCCCCAAGGGAGTTGGTCTTGTCTTTTACCGTGGACGTCCAGTCGTCGATAGGGTTGGCCGAGGGCGTGGCGCCGCTCTGGCGGCCCACCTGGAAGTCCGCAAGTTTCTCGTAGGTGTAAAAGGCGTAAAGGTTGGCGTTCTCGCTCGCCGCTACGTTCACGTCCAGGGATACGTTGTCGAACTTCGCCTTGATGAGACCGAACTTGCTTTCCTTGTAGTCGTCCAGGGTGCGCAGGTATCCGGCCGATATCGTGACCTTGTCGTTCGGCGAAAGGGCCACGTGGGCACCCAGGCGCTCGATGTCCTTCTTCGCCTGGTCGTAGCGGAGGTTGCAGACCGTTCCGGACGGACACAGCGGCTCGCCGCTGGTCTGCCTTGTCGTGGGCAGGATCGCGAACAGGTTTGTGGCTGCGCCCGGGTTGACGAACGATGAGTCCTCGGACAACTCGATCTCGAGGTGCTCGAAGTCGCGGTTCGCCTTCTCGTAACTGCCGCGGAACACCAGCCAGTCGGAGGTGTGTAAAGACGCCGAGAGGCTCACGCCGTTCTCCTTCGTATCCTCCGTCTCCCGGAACGTACGCTCCATCTTCACGTGTTTGAAGCCGCCCTCCACAGACAGGTCGCCGAAGCGATAGCCGACGGTGGCGTCGAAGCGGTCGTTCTTGTAGCTGTAGGGAACGCTGATCCTCGGAACCGCGTTCCAGTAGCCGTCGAAACGAACATAACCGGGGAACGTGATGCGCGGGGTCTCGTTGTCGAACTCATAGCCGCGGAAGCGGGCGGTCAGGGACAGGTCGTTGACCGGCTGGGACGTGAAGTACAGGTTCAGCGATTTGATGCCCGCCTTGCCGTCCAGTTTGGAGGCCGGGAGGGACGCAGGGTTTGAGGCCACCAGCGGCGACACGATGGCGGTGTTCGTGGAGTAGGCGAGAAAGGGCGACTTGTTCTGAGTGTATTCGCCCAGAGAGACGTCGGCGGACAGCCGGGTTCGATTCCTCAGCTTGAACATCACGGAGGCGCTCGCGATCATCGACTCGTTGTCGGGAGGCAGGGCCATTCGTCCGACCGCCGCTCCTCCAACGGACGCTGCGCCCGGCGCCTGGTAGGCGCCCGAATCGGTGGAGTCGATGGCCCGGAAAGGGTTGTCGAAGGTGAGCGACTCGATCTTGTTCCCAAACCGGTTGAAATGAACACCGGCACGGGCGACGCCCCACCCACCCTCGTACTGACCTTCTGCGCCGAAATCCTCGGTCAGGTAGTGCAGGGGCTCGGGGGTTTCGACGACGTTGCCGAAACCAAAGGCAGTTCCAGCGGCTGCGCGCGAGCCGGTCCGGCGCTCGCGCGAGTAGATGACGCGAAACTCGACGGGATCGCTTGGACTCATCACAAAGGCCACATTCCCTCGTTCGCGCGACAGCTTGATGTCCACGAGATTGGCGGAGGCCAGGGAGGGCTGAACCATGGCCAGAAGGAAGGGGTAATTGATGAGGCTCCGCGGAGTGGTCGCTTCCAATGTGTTCTGGAAGGTGCGCTGGAGCGAATCGCTCATCTGCCATACACCCTCACTCGTCTCCTGCAGCAGGGTTCGTCCGGCGTTCCCGAAGTTGTGGGGTATGCGGTTGTAATCGCCTTCGACCTTCCACGTTTCCGCTCCCAGACGCATGCGGAAACGCTGGTCGGTCTGCTGGACGTTCTCGCCAATGAAGTCGTAGCGGAGATCGTTCTTCTTCCCCTGGAACCGGAAGTAGGGGGCGACGACGCCGTTTGGCACCTCGCGATACTCCATGAACTTCGAGGAGATGGTGTTGCTTTCCGTCTGCTGCGCGCCAAACGAAACCGTTCCCATCTTCCAGTCTTCCGACAAGGGGGCGGCGGCTACGGCCTTCGTTTGTTCAGGGACGACCGGCTTTTCCTGCGCGAGGGTAAGACCCGGAAGGGAGGCCAGGGCTGCGGCAAGGATGATGTTGTTCATGACTATCTCCCGAGGTACGGCCCTGATGGATGGTTGCTGCCATGCACGGCCTGATGACAATTTTTGCAGGCGTGTTCTATCGACCGGCTGCTTACCGTCGGCACGCCTGGCGACGGAACCGTGGCGCCGGTGAGGCTGTTGGCGCCGTCGTACAGAGTCCCGGGGTGCCGGGTGTTCAGGTGACATCGCTGGCAGAGGAACGGGCTCTTCGCCACGAGGAGTTTGTCGTGGTTGGACCCGTGTGCGTCGTGGCAATTCGAGCAGTTCTCGCGCACCGGGGCGTGCTCCCAAAGATAGGGACCCCGCTTCTCGGTATGGCAGCTGAAGCACGTGTCATTCACCGAGGCCGCCTGCAACAGCTTGGGCTTCGAACCGTCATGCGGGTTGTGGCAACTTGAGCATTCAAGCTTCCCTTCGCGGACCGGGTGATGGGAGGAGCGATTCATCTTGGCCCGAACCTGCGGGTGGCAGCTGTAGCAGTTCTCTGAGTCGCGCGCGGTCTTGAGCTGGGCGCGAACCGACTTGAAGCTGTGCACGCTGTGGCAGGACACGCAACTCACGTCCTTGCGGTCGTGGACGCTTCCTGCGAAGTTGGTCTGGTTGCCTTTTTCGTGGCATCCCGTGCAGGTGGCGGTGATCTCCCTGGCCTTCAGGCTCCGCACCGCGGGCCCCGGCGTTTCTTTGCCGTCGGCCCGGTCCTTTGAGTGTTCGATCGACTTAGCGCGGTCATGACAACTCGCGCAACTGGCTTCGAGGCCCGCGTGCTGGGTCTGACGCAATTTGGTGACCGCAGGCTCATGGCATGCGATGCAGTCCGTGGCGTCGAAGGGTTCCGCTTTGGCCGGGGCGCTTGGCGGTGAACCCTGGGACCGCAGCGTGGGCCTCGAGTCCGCGCCAGCAGGGAGGGCCAGAAGGCCCAGACCCAACAAGCTCAGAGATATTGTCCATAGAGATCGCCGCATAGCTAACCTTCCCTTTCGGTCAGGGCTCGTTCCGGTCCGCCGGTTTCTGCCCTTCGTGATCGTCATGATCATGCCGCGGAATCCCCCGGTCGGTGCGATATCGCACACTGGCTGCCGCCTTTTGGGTTTCGCGTTCGTTTTCATTAGGGATCACTATCGCCCAGCTCGAAGGGAAGGAGAATGAGCCGAACGATCCATTCTTGCCTGATGCAAAGGCATCTAGCTCGGGGCAAATTGCTGACTCGTTGTCCACGGGCGAGCCCCCGGCTTTCAACCAATACTCCGGGCGGTTTGCTCCCGGACGGATTCCCGCGACTCCGGGATCCCTTCGGCCCGTCCGGGGCGTTCGGTCAGAACAAACTCACTGAAGCAAGGGGTTCCCACAGGCCACGAGGGCCGCCGCACGAACGCGCTATGTCCCAGTGTTTCCTGCCAACTCGCGGCAGGAGTGCCTGGAGCGCTACTGGATGCCGAGTTCTCTGAGCAGGTACTGCGCGCCTTCCACTTCGCTCATGATCCACAGCATGTAGCGGGCGTCAACGTGAATCGAACGGGTCAGGATCGGATCGAACACGTAGTTCGAGGCCACGGTCTCGTAGGTGCCGTCGAACAGCAGACCCACGAGGTCGCCCTTGGCGTTCAAGGTGGGCGATCCGGAGTTGCCGCCGGTGGTGTCCACGGTGGAGAGGAAATTCACGGGAACGTCTGTGAGGCTCGGGGCGATGAACGGGCTGCTCTTCCCCGCGCGCAGGGCCCGGATGGCCTCGCGCTGCCGTTCGGGCACGTTGAACTCGCCCGAGCCGATGTGCTTCGCGGCCACACCAGCCAGGGTGGTGAACGGCTTCCACACCATTCCATCCCTCGGCTCGACGCTCTTCACCTGACCGTAGGTGACGCGCAGTGTGCTGTTGGCGTCGGGGGCGGCGAGGCCGCCGGCCTGAGCCAGGACCGCTTCCATGAAGCGGGGCCGGAGGCGCAGATAGGCCCCCTGCCGGGCCTTGCCGACCTCGCGGGCCGCTTCGACCATGGGATGGAGCGCTTTGGCCAGGTTCACGAAGGAATCATCCGTGGCCTCGATTTCGGCCGTCGATTTCTCGAAGAGACTCATGCGGAAGGCGAGGTCGCCCATCTTCGTGCCGGCGTACAGTGAGTCAAGGTAGGCGTCGATCTGCCTGGCTGCTTCGTCTTTGCTCATCCCGGGCTTCAGCGAGGCGAGGGCATCGAGCGGGGCGATCCGCTGGTTTTCGGGAAGGGCGGCGGCGCGGGCCATGGCCCAGCGGAACAGGCCGCGGTCGAGGGCGGCGTCGAGCGAGCGCTGGGAGCGCTCCTGGCCTTCCTTGATCCTGATCCAGTCGCGTTCCTGGTAGCCGGAGTCGCGGTCCATGTCGGCCTTGGGACGTTCGCCGGCCAGGCGGTAGAGGGACTGGGCCGAAGCGAGATACGTGGAGGCCCCGGCCAGGCCATTGAAAACGTTTCCGCGTTCCCGGGTCTTCTCCGCCTCGGACTGCAGGGCATGGAGGGCGGGGAGAATCTCGCCGTACTTCGCCTTGCGCGAAGGATCAGCGTCGATCCAGGCGATGAGTTCCCTTTCCTTCTTCTCTTTCACGCCAAGCGCGCCGCCCTTGAGCAATCCTTCGAGCATCCCCTTCTGGTTGGTAAGACCGTTATTGAGTCCGCGGACGCGCGCCGCCGCCTTGATGGCGAGGTCGCGGTTGTCCTTGGTGAGGGTCTCGAGCAGGGCGATCTGCTCCTCGGCCAGCCGGATGGACAGCGGCATGCCCCAATCGGTCGTCTCCTTCACTTCGGCGAAGGTCTGGTAACGCTGGGTGCGGCCCGGGTAGCCGACGACGAAGACGAGATCGTTCTCCTTGAGGCCTTCAGAGGAGACCTTCAGCCAGCGCTTCGGCTTGTAGGGGACATTGTCCTTCGCGTAGGGGGCGGGCTTTCCGTCCGGTCCCACATAGGCACGCAGGTAGCTCCAGTCGCCGGTGTGCCGCGGCCAGCGCCAGTTGTCGGTCTCCCCGCCAAAGTTGCCGATATCGGCGCTCGGGGCATAGACGAGCCGGGCGTCCCGAATCTCGAGCTGGGCGATTTCGAAGTACTTGTGGCCTTCGAAGAAGGAGGCCACGGCGCAGCGCTGCCCGCTCTTCTCGCAGGCGGCAACTCTTTCCTTGACCCGACGCTCGATGAGGTCGAGGCGCTGGCGGTCGGTGGCCTTGGCGTCGACACCGCCGGAGATCTGGCTGGTCACATCGGTCACCGACGTGGTCACGAAGACCCGCGCGGTCGGACCGCCGGAGAGTTCCTCATCGCGCGTCTTCGCGAGATAGCCGTCCTGCAGCAGGTTCCGCGTTGCGGTGGAGTTGAATTGAAGGGGACCAGTGACGCAGTGGTGGTTGGTGACGATCAGCCCATCAGGGGAGACGAAGGAGGCGGTGCAGCCACCAAGCGACACAATCGCCCCCATGGGCTGGCCGGTGAGGTCGGCGAAGGACTTCGGATCACCGGTGAATCCCATGGCCTTGAGCCGCGCGGCGAGTTCGGGGATCTGCTGGGGCATCCACATGCCTTCGTCGGCGGGGGCCATTTGTGGGGTAGCGAATAGGAACTGGACGGCGAGAAGGGTGGCGGGAATACGCATGAGTTTCAAAGGGAAGCTCCTTCGTGACGAGCGACGAGGGTCGCGGGGACTGCGGGAAAAGAAGAAAGAGCCGGCGCTTTGGCGGTGCCGGTCCCTGGGTTGCTCATGGACCGATCGGTCCATGAGCCGTTTGGGTCTGAGCCTCTTTTTAGAAGCGGTAGGAGAGCTTGCCGTAGATCACGTTGGGGTTGTACGCGCCGTCGTTCGACTTCAGGAAGATAAGGGCCGATTGCGGCATCAGGAGTGTGCCCGCCGAGTACGGATCCTTGAAGTCGTACTTCTCGTACCAGTAGCCGGCCGAGAGCGTCCACGACTCGGCCGCATTGTAATCCAGTTGCGCCCGGACGGTCGTGAGCAGAGTGTCGTCCAGATCGTTGATGTCCGCAGCACCGCCGGTGCCCGCGGGAATCAGTCCGGTACGGCCGGGAGTGTAGAAAGTGCCCGCTTCCCGAGCGGTGATGTCCATCAGACCATCGACTTTCTGGCGCATGGCGTTGATTGAGAGCTTCCAAACTTCCGGCTTCAGCTGGAACATCCCGTTGAGCCCGAAGGTGTCGGTCTCGTCGGTGCCTACACAGCGGAGAAGGTGGTTGAGGTTGGCGCCGGTGGTCGTGGACCACTGGTTGGTGGTGCGATCCTTCTCGTAGGTGTAGTAGGCACCAAGCCCAGGGCGAGAGTGAGCAAGGCGATGAAGCTCAGGCCCGGGGCGCCGCGGATCTGCCGGAATGCCGATCGCAGATTGTTCATCACCCTCCGATTGTGCCGCATCCGGGCGCACTTTGAAGAACCGGACCGCCGCGGGCCGCTTCCACCGGCACATAAGATGAGCGGCGTGGAAACGCCGTTGCGGAAAAGCCTGGCCGCTCGCGGTCTGTTCGGGTTCGGCCTGCAGGTGGTCCTGAGACTTCGCGGCCTGCTCCTCGTCCCCATCCTGACCCGCGTTCTGACGCCCGCGGAACTTGGTGTGATCAGCCTGGGCAACGCGCTGACCTCCGGCCTCTCCCCAGTGCTCCTGCTCGGAATGCACACCGGACTCGCTCTGCAAATGGCGCATCTCCAGGGAGCCGCGGTTCGCCCGGCCCTCCTTACGGTGTTTTCGTTTTCAACCGTGTTCGCGGCGGTCACGACTGTGCTGGTCCTGGCCGCGATCTCAACCGGAATGTTCGGGGCCGCGGTAGCTCCACTTCTTCCCGTTCTCGCACCGGTAGGCCTGTACGCCGTGGGCCTTACCCTGCGCGAAATCTTCACCGCCTTTCCGCAGGTCCGACAGAGGCTGCGTTTCATTGGTTGGAACAGCCTGCTGATGGACTTCGGGGGCGCCCTCGCCGCGATCGCCCTGGTGCTGCTGGGCTTCGGAGCCTACGGGGCCCTGATGGGTGTCGCGATCATGACCCTCCTCGGAGCCGTCATCGCCCTGGCGTACTCTTTGAAAATCGCCGAGGGGCCTTGGAAGGCCGAGACCTCGTTCCTCACGACCACGCTCCGAACGTCGCTGCCGGTGGTGCCGCTGGCCCTCGGGCTCTGGACGCTGCAATCCTCGGACTACTTCTTCGTTTCCCACTACGGCGGGCCGGCAGATGTGGCTTTGTATGGCCTCGCCTACAACCTGGCGTCCCCGACCTTGATGGTGATGGCGGCCATGAATCTCACCTACCTGCCCACCTGCGTCGAGATCCTCAGGCAGGGGCGCGCTCCTTTCGCATCGTTTATGGATGACTCCACTCGATACTTCACGGTGGGCGGCATCGCGGCGGTGGCTTGTTCCGCGGCCGCCGGGCCGGGTGTCACGGCCTGGCTCGCGGGTCCGACCTACACCGAATCGGGGCGGCTGCTGCCGTGGATCGTCGCGGCCTATGTCTTCTATTCCCTCTCTCAGCTCCAACAGTTCATCCCCGCCGCCATGACGAAGGACATGAGCGGATCGGCGCGGGCTCACGCCTGGGCGGCGTTGATCAACATCGTCGCCAATGCTCTGCTGGTGCCCCGATTCGGGTTGTGGGGCGCCGCGTGGGCCACCACGGGCTCTTACGCCCTGGCCTTCCTGCTTCTCTACCGCAGTGTCCATGGGCTGCTTCCCGAGCTTCGCTTCGCCTCAAACGCCCCGCGCGTGGCTGTCCTGGCCGCGCTGGCCACAGCACTCGGAGTCTGGCTGCAAACCTGGGCCTTGGGAGTTGTGTTGTCCTTGCTATGCGGGGCCCTGACTCTGGCTGCGACCGTCGCTCTTTCGGCCGGACTCGGCCTGCTCACTTACGAGGATGCGAAGCGACTCGCCCGACAGGCCCGCCTCGAGGTTCCGGAACGGACCTCGCCATGACGGACGGGAGTCCCCCAAGGGGAGGCTTCGCGCTGGCCCAAGGCCAGGCTACGCGCCCCTTCTGCCACGCAGGCTCCTAGGAGCCCGTTTCGGCAATGACTCGAGTCACGCGATGAGGCGCGTGAAGAGTCGGAGATAGGCGGAGGCGACATTCTGGACGTCGTACTCCCCCACCACTCGCTCGCGTGCCGCCTGGCCGAGTTGCTCTCGCACGCCGGGATCTTGAGCCAGGGCTCTTAGTGCCAGGGCCATGGCCTCTTCGTCACCACAAGCCACCAGCCACCCGGCACTTCCCTTTGTGATGCCTCCTGGCGGGGGAGGGGCTTTGCTCTCGGGAGACAGGCAGTCGGTGTTGCCGCCCACGAAAGTGGCGAGGCACGCGCACGAAGCAGCCATGGCTTCGAGAAGCGCGTTCGACATACCCTCCGCGTCCGAAGCGAGTACGAACACGTCGTACTCTCGCAAAAGGGCTCGGGATTCGGCCACGTTTCCGAGGAAGCGCGGGTTGATATTGAGTTCGCGCGCCAGTGATTCAAGGCGGGAGCGCAACGGTCCGTCTCCGGCCAGGGCCAGTTCTCCAGGCGCCCCTGCCCGCGCCCAGGCGCGAAGCAGCAGGTCCACCCGCTTTTCCGGCCGCAGCCCTCCCACGTAGGCGAAGCGGGGGGGTCGCCCCAAGGGCCGCGGAGCCGCTGGCGGCCCAGGATCAAGACCGTTCGGAATGCGTTCGACTTTTGTCTCTGGAAATCCCCGGGCGAGCGCTTCCTGCGCTCCTTCCCGGTTGGTGACGACGATGGCGTCCGCGGCTCGGCGAAAGGTCCTCAGAACCGGCGGCGTGATGAGGCCCCACGCGCGGTAGTCACTCGTAACGCCGGTGCTTGCGTTTCGCAAAACGAGGGGCCGAGGGTTGAACCTTTTGGCGGTGGCCGCGATCAAAGCGGGATAAAGAGTCTGGTAGGCCATGACCACATCGCTACGGGAGCCCGCCCGCAGAAGGCGGGTGAACAGAGAAAACGCAAACGTCGCTTTTTCGATCCGGTTTACGAGGACGGAGCGGGAACCTCGGGCCCAGCCCAGGCGCCGGACCACCGCGTGGCCCTCGGTTTCCTCTCGTGCATCCGAAGGGTCCAGCCGTCGGGTCCAGATCTCCACTTCGTGGCCTCGGTCCGCCCAGAGGCGACCCATCGAAGCGGCATGGGTTTCGGTGCCTCCGACCAGAGGACGGTAAGTACCGATGATCGAAACGATCCTCACGGTGCCTCGGAGGTCCCGTCCGACTTCCGGACGTAGACCTCGTACGGTCCAAAGGAGGTCAGCAGGCGGCAGCACGAGTCGAATCTCAATCGAGCCGCGGACGCCCCCTCCCGCCTCACCGCGACTGAGTTCAGGCCATTCGGGTCTCCCAGGTTTGCGGGGAGCGAGGCCCCACCATTCGCGAAGAGGCGGTCTTGCTCCAACACGAAAATTCCGAAGGCCGCACCTGCGGCTGAGCGTTCCCCGAGTGCCGCGCCTTCGATGGCCAGCGGCTCGGGAATGAGGACCCGGCCAAGAAGAGATCGACCGTGGCCGCCGTACTCCCTCCAGACCCCTGACATCCGTCCCCGCTCCGTAGCCCGTTCACGCTCGCGCTCGAGATAGTCGGTGACACTGAAGGACCAGAGCAAGGGGGAAAGTGCTGGAACCAGCAGGATTCCCGCGAGGAGTACTTGCGGCCGGCGGGTCGCCTTGAGCACCAGAGACTCGACAAGAAGGGCGGCCACCATGGCGGTGATCGGGGTTAAGAGGGCGCGCCAGGAGAGGTACCAGCGAAAATTGAAGAGCAGCATATAGAGATAGGCCGATGCCTGACTCGCGAATCCATGCAGCAGACAGACCCCGAGGCTGATAAGGGCCGCTCGGCGCTGAGGATCCGAAAAAGAGCGGGGAGGACGGAAGGCGAATCCCATGGCCAGGATGAAAGCGAGGGCAAGGAAAAATTGTCCGCCCAGCATCCGCGACGCGAGGAAGTCCAGCGAGGGCATGGGCTTCGCGGCGGCCAGGGCTAAAGGCGCCGCGTTCAAAAACTGCCCGAGCCATTCCCATGCGGACTGGCGACGATAAACGCGCGAGGCGAGGTCCCCCAGAATCCCCGAAGCCAGCAGAACAAGCACGGCCGCGGTGAGAGTTTCGCGCCGCCTTTTGCGCATGGCTTGGTCTCCCGCGCCCTCGGCCAAAGCCACGATGCCGAGGGCGATGACCGCGGCGAACCCCATGTAGGGATAAATGGCGACGCTCAGCAGGAACAAGCCGCAGGGTGCGAGCAGGGACGGAGGCTTGAGGCTCGGCTGGAGGCGACGGTAGAGCAGGCCGAGGGCGAGCCAGAAGGGCACGAGCCCCGCCTCCCGCGGGTAGAACGGTGCGGAAGAGAAGTAGGCCGTAAGTTCACTGTAAGGACCGGTGAATTCGCCCAGAAAACGCGGCTCGTGAAAGTCGGTGTCGAGCAACCGGAGTGTCCCCGAACTGAAGTACGCGGGGATTCGCTCGATCGCCCACGCCCAGAAGCCGAGCCCGCCCCAGGCCCCCGAAATCCAAGTGGTCAGGAGAGCGGTGGTCAGGCGACCGGTGGCGATCCAGGCCAGGGCACCGGCGCTCGACACCAGAGCCAGAGTCCCGATCGCGGAGGCCCAGGGATAGGCATCGATGGGATGAAGTCCGAGCGTCCGCGACAGGCCCGCAAGGGCCAGGGGATAGGCGGAATAGCGCCAGTTCTCCAGGGTCAGCGCGGCATCGAACAGGCTTTCGGTTCGGAGGAAACGGGAAGCCGCCGTGACATAGAACAGGGTGTCGTCGGTGTCCGCTGGATACCAGTCGGGGATCGTCCTGAGCCCCATCCAGGAACTGGCAACCGCCACCAAACAGAAGAGAGCGGCTTGAACCCTCAACGGGCGGCTTGGCTCACAAGTGCGCGACGCCCAAGCGATTCCCAGTTGGACCAGGGAGAGGGTCGGTGCGGCCAGGAGTGCTATCGCGACGAGACCAACCAGGGCCAGGGCTTTATCTCCCACCCAGGAGCCAAGGAAAAGAATCGCCGCCTGAAACACGACCAGGCCCGCCAGAAAGGCCGGGGTCAGACGCCTTGCGACCAGAAAAGCGAGTACTCCGAAAAGCAGTCCTTCTCCGCACAATCGCAGAGCCAGAGGCCGGGAAACCTCACCGTAACTCCACGCGAGAGCGAGGCGCGAGGCTGCCGTATCACGGACGATCTCAACCTGTTCGCATCCACGGTTTTGAGGACACACGACAAACAACGACTGGCTCTTGGCTTCGCGAAGATAGGCATAGAGCCTTTGGGGGTCCAGTTGGTCGAAGTACGGCTCCTCGGGTCGCCAGGCGGCCGGACGGCCATCAATAAAGACCGCGAGCGGCCGGACCGCGTCACCGTCGCGGCTCATCCATTCCGCGGGATAGGGCAGCCGGAAAACATGCGGGAGCGGTCCGGGTCGCGCCTGGGTTTTCACGTCATAGTGACGGATCGCCGACGGGAAGGAGGCGAACTGAGAGGGTGCCGTCAGGACAAGCTGCTCTTCCAGACCCGCGATCTGAGGCCCCGCACTGGCCAGGAAGAGCATGCTCCAAACCGTGAGCCCGGCGACGGCCCGGCCGACGAGCCCCACGGTTCGGGCCGGTGCTTTAAGTCCGAGGCGCCCGACCTTTCCACCCTGGTTCGAAGGCTCACCCATTCCGGTCATGATAATGCTCGGCCCTTCAGAGCGTGGCCGCCCAGGCAATGCAGCCGGGAAACCGATTGCGGCTCCTGGAGCGCGCGTCAGCCTTCAGTTCCCCGCCAACCAACCGAGGTAAACTGCGCGGTCTAAGGCGCTCGCCCTCAACCGGCAAGTCCCCCTCACCAAACTATGAAACGCAAAGGCATCATCCTCGCGGGCGGCTCGGGAACCCGGCTCTATCCGGTGACCAAGGTTGTCTCCAAGCAGCTCCTGCCCATCTACGACAAGCCGATGATCTACTACCCGCTGAGCACGCTCATGCTCGCGGGAATCAGAGACATACTGATCATCAGCACCCCTCAGGACACTCCTCGCTTTGAGCAGTTGCTCGGCCGCGGACAGGACTGGGGCATCAACATCGAATACGCGGTGCAGCCGAGTCCCGATGGTCTGGCCCAGGCTTTCATCATCGGCCGGTCCTTTCTGGCCGGGGACCCGTCCGCCCTGATCCTGGGCGACAACATTTTTTACGGTGCCGATTTCACGGTTCCCCTCGATCGGGCCATGGCCCAGACCGGGGGGGCGACGGTGTTTGCCTATCGCGTGCAAGACCCCGAGCGCTACGGAGTGGTCGCCTTCGATGCCAGGGGCTCGGCGACGTCGCTTGAGGAAAAGCCCGCCAAACCCAAGAGCAACTATGCGGTGACGGGCCTCTACTTCTACGACCGTGACGTGGCCGACATCGCCGCCAATCTCAAGCCATCGACGCGTGGAGAACTTGAGATCACCGATCTGAACCGCGTGTATCTGGAACGTCAGAGACTGACGGTCGAGATCCTTGGTCGCGGCTTTGCCTGGCTCGACACCGGCACTCACGAGAGCCTGATCGAAGCCAGCAATTTCATCGAGACCATCGAACACCGGCAGGGACTCAAAGTCTCCTGTCCGGAGGAGATTGCCTTCCGACGCGGCTTCATCGACGCCGCTCAACTGGAACGCCTCGCTCAGCCTCTGGCCAAGAGCGGCTACGGCCAATATCTTCTACAGTTGATCAAGGATGGAGTGGAACCGGCTTGATCGTCACCAAGACCGCGATACCGGATGTTCTCGTGATCGAGCCCAAAGTCTTCGGGGATTCCCGGGGGTTCTTTTTTGAAAGCCACAACGAGCAGAGGTTCAGAGAAGCAACCGGTGTGGATGCCCGATTCGTCCAGGATAATCACTCCCGAAGCGCCCGGGGCGTCCTGCGTGGAATGCATTACCAGATCGCCCAACCCCAGGGAAAACTCCTGCGTGTGGTGCGGGGTTCGATCTTCGATGTGGCCGCCGACCTGAGGCGTTCGTCAGCGACTTTTGGTCGCTGGGTCGGCGTGGAACTGACCGAAGAGAACAATCGGCAGATGTGGGTACCCGCGGGTTTCGCCCATGGCTTCATCGTGACCAGTGACACCGCGGATGTGCTGTACAAGACCACCGACTACTACGCGCCGCCCCACGAGCGCTGCATCATGTGGAACGATGCCGATCTCGGAATCGCCTGGCCAGAGGGGCTCACCCCCGTGCTCTCGGCCAAGGATGCAATCGGCCTGAAGTTCAAGGACGCGCCGGTCTTTCCCTGATGACGGTTTCCGAGCCCCTGACGGACCTGCCCGAATCGCCTTCGACGAAAAAATCCGCCGTCGTCTTCGAATACGACTCCGCCATCCACCGTCCCACGGTGTTGGGAGAGTTGCGCGAGTTGATCCGGTACCGTGATCTTCTCGGGCTGCTGGTGTCGAAAACCATAAAGACGCGCTACAAGCGTTCGGTTCTCGGCATTCTCTGGACGTTGCTGAACCCTCTGATCAGCATGATCGTCATGACCGTGGCCTTTTCGGCCATGATGCGGAGCACGGTCCCCCGCTATCCCGTCTATCTCCTGATCGGACTGGTCGTCTGGGGATACTTCAGCCAGAGCACCGCGTACGCCATGGGCACGTTCGTCTGGGGCGGGAATCTTCTGAAGCGGGTCTACATGCCACCCACGATCTTCGCGGTCGCCTGTGTGATCAATTGCCTGATCAACTTCTTCTTCTCCCTAGTACCCCTGGTCGTGATCATGCTGCTCATGGGCCATCCTTTCTATGCCACATGGTGGTTCGTGCCCATCGGCGTAATCCTGCTTTCGTGCTTCTGCCTCGGGGTCTCTCTGTTCATGTCTGCGCTGGCCGCGTTCTTCGTGGACATGCTCGACATGTATCAGATCGTGATCCAGGCCGGCTTCTTCCTGACCCCCATCATCTATCCGGCCGAAATGCTGCCGCCCCAGTACAGCTGGATCCTGACCATCAACCCCATGTATCACATGATTGAACTCATTCGGGTTCCGATCTTCGTGGGCCAGCTCCCCGAGGTCTCCACCATGATCCTGTCCACGCTTTGGGCCTTGGGCGCGCTGATGGGCGGGGCCTGGTACTTCGTACGAAAGTCCGATGAATTCGCCTACAGCCTCTGACGCCGCGGCCACCGGCCCGATCCTTGAAGTGAAACAGGATCCGAAACTGGGCGAACCGGTCATCCGGCTCGAGAACGTCACGGTGCGCTACCGGGTTCCCCGGGAACGGATTCCTTCGATCAAGGACTACGCCATCCGCAAGGTCAAGGGCCGGATCGAGATCGACGAATTTTTGGCCCTCAAGAACGTCAGCCTCGAGGTGCGGCGGGGCGAGACCTTCGGGATCATCGGCCACAATGGTGCGGGAAAGAGCACACTGCTCCGACTCATTGCGCGCGTCTTAAGGCCCAGCGAAGGCCGGGTCTGGGTGCGCGGTCAGGTGGCCCCGCTGCTGGAGCTGGGTGCGGGATTCGACCCGGAGCTGACCGGCCGCGAGAACGTCTTCCTGAACGGTGCCATGCTCGGCCAGACCAACGCAAGCATTGCCGAACGCTTCGAGCGTATCGTTGATTTCGCCGGGGTGCGCGACTTCATCGACATGCCCTTGCGGAGTTATTCCTCGGGAATGCAGGCACGGCTTGGATTCGCGGTGGCCACCGACCTCCAGCCCGACATCCTCATTCTCGACGAGTTGCTGGCGGTGGGCGATGCCGAGTTTCAAAGGAAGTCGGCGGCCCGCATGGCCTCGCTGGTTAAAAACGGCGAGGCCATCCTCATGGTGTCGCACGGACTGGACTCCATCCAGGAGATGTGCCATCGGGTCGCATGGCTTCACCATGGCGAACTGAGGGCTCTTGGGGAGCCTGCGGAAGTGATCGCCGCCTACACCCAGGCGAGCGCCGGCTGATCGGCTACCGTGAGGGAACGGTGCGCAGTGTGGGCACCGGGCTCGCGGCGGCTATGACCACCCTTCGTCCGCCCCGCAACGTCTGCGGGGACAAAGGCTGCGCTTCAGGATAAAGAGGCGCGTTCTCCATCGGGGGAACGAACGGATGCTGGACCGCTCCGCCAAGGTCTTCGAGGCCTTCCTCCGGTTCGGGCTCGACCGCCGCATCCGGGGGACGGAACGGCGTGATGCGGCGAGGTGCGGTGGTTCCTGTCGGTGGGCGAACTCCGGAACCTGCCGTGGAAGCGCCGGGGGACGATGCCAGGACGGCGGCGGAAGTCGAGGCTCCGGTGCGACCGGTGATCATGAGCATCAGGAGACGGCCCTGGGCGGGCTCGGTCGAAAGCGCGTAGTTGAGAGTCAGACCCTCAAGAATGCTGCCCACCGACTGGAGGGCAGTCTGGTTCTGGAGTCGAAGGGTCACGGGTTGCGTGACAGGGATTCCGGAATCAATGATGAGCCTGAAACCGGCCTCGTCCGACAGGCAGCGGAGCACGCTCGACACCGGGACGTTCTTCGCCTCAACGTCGAACGTACGGTCGGATACGGTGCGGACACTGACGCCCGGTGCGCACGCAGCGGCAACCGCAACGCCCAATAACATCGTGCTGATCATCGAAGGCCTCCTTGTTCGGCGGACCCAGGCAAGGATCGTATCCGGTCCAGCAGGCCCAGGGCCACGGCATCATCCGGCCTCAAGACAAGGAGCCGGTTCAAATATCGACTCGCTGCTTCGAGGTCTCCGCGGGTCATATGGGCGATGCCGAGGTTACCAAGAGCGTTCGCGTTGTGTGGCTCCACCGCGATGAATTCTTCGAGCAGCCGGACCCCTCCACTGACCCGCCCCATCCGAATCATGGCGGACGCAGTGGCGAAACGGGGGTCGACCCGGCCCGGGTTGAGGTGTCGCACCTGGAGGCCCTCCCGAATGACCGCAGGCCAGTCCTGCAGCGCCTCGGCCTGGGCCATTTTGAGGACGTGCCGGTCCGCGCGGATCTCGGCAAGACCCGTGGTCAGAAGGATCACAAGCACTGCGGCTGCTCCAGCCACGCCGGTGGAACGGAGCCAGGGACCAGGGTCCCGATCGGAGGAAGCGCTGGCCAAGCGCCCCTCCCTTGCCGCACAACTGAGAATGACCCCTACGAATACCGACGCAGCAGCCAGAGCCGCCGGCTGGTTCGCTAAAGGCGAGACAAAGGCGGCGGCGAACAGCCCGGTAAGCCCCAGGAGACTGAAGACGACGATGCGGGCCGCCTCATCTCCCGGGCCTTTCATCACCGCCCACGCCGCTCGGACCACCACCATCAGAAACCATCCCGACAAGACGACACCGATCACTCCGGCCTCGGCTATGAGCTGGAGGTAGTCGTTGTGGGCCGCGTCCACTCTCTCGTCTTTTCGCGTTCCGTCTCCGCCTGCCTCGGTCGCGAATCGAGGGTAATGAACCTGAAAATTGCCAATCCCCACACCCGCAACGGGTGCCGACCGAATCATCTCGATCGTGTTCCGCCAGACCCCGAGACGGATGGAGACGCTCCGCTCGGCGCGGACCGAGGCGGCCGGCTGAGTGGGGTCATCGGGGGCAGGCGGCGCACCCTCCAGCAGTCGCGCAAGGGGGCGGGTGGCGCCGGTCAGAAGTTGCTCGGCCCCCGGCCGGTCGGTCCGGGCCATCGTTGTTTCGATTGTGGCAAGCGCTGCGAAAATGGACGCGCCGAACATAACCGCCAAAGCCCTCACGAATGTCCACCGGGGAACGAGGCGACCGGAAGGAAGCAGCGCGGTGATGCCCACCCACTGGACGATCAGCGCGACCCACGCTCCCCGACAATCGGAGTGGAGCACAAAAGCGAGGGCCACGGCCGAGCCGGCCATCAAGCTGAACAACTGGACCGTCCCGATCGGCAGAAAAAGGCCGAGCGCTCCGCTGACCGCACCTGCCACCACAAACTCCGCCGCCACGTTGCGGTTTCCGAGCGTGCCTCCGGGAGGGTAGGACTGGGGCACGAGATCGAAGCCCCAGAAATACTGGAGAAGCCCCACCACAGAGACCGCCACGGAACTCCAGAACACTGAAAGGAGCAGACCGCGAGCCTGACTCAACGACTCCACGGTCACGGCGATGAGGACGGTCAGGCCAAAGGCGGTGCCCCATCGCAGCAGAGTTCGTTGGGAGGCGTAGAGATCGGTGGCCCAGAACATCGAGAGGGCGAGCCAGGCGAGGACCGCCGTGCCCGGGGCCAGGATTCGACTCACCACGGAAGTCCGGAATTGCCGCGAGCCCATGAGGCCCACCAACCACAAGAACGCCGTTCCCACCTGTAACCAGACCGCCTGCGGCAGGCTCGAAGGATCATCGTTCCCCGGCAGGAACACCAAGGGCAAGGTGGCCACAAAGACCGCGAGTGCGGTGGGCATCGACTTTTAAGGTTCCTTGCGGCCGATTCCGAGGGAGCGCAGGCCGCGAATCATGGCGGATCGCAGCTGCGCCGACGTGACCCTGCGCTCGCGGTGGATGCCCCGACGCGCGCGCAGCATTCGAGGAACGCCAAGGAGGGCCGCCCATTTGGCACGGAGCGCGGTGCGAAGCTGGCCGCGAGCGGCCAGAACGCCGATGCTCGCGAGATTCATCAACAGGTGATGGGGCAGGTATTGGAGGAGGAGGGGTCCCGGCATGTCCTTGACGAAAGTCCACACCATGTTCCGCTGCCCATGAAAAACCGCGAAGTCACTGCGGAAGCCGGTCAAGGCGGATCCGACGTGATGGACCACGGCTTCAGGAATATACAGACACCGGTATCCCTTGAGTCGCAGTCGAAACGCAAGATCCACGTCCTCGAAGTAGCAGAAGTAGCTTTCGTCGAAGCCGCCGGTCTCGAGAAAGACGTCGCGCCGATAGAGCCCGGCCGCACCACAAGGGCCGAAGACCTCTCCCCTTTCGAGCCCCCGGTTCCGTGCCGGCTGACCGTGATGACGCCTCCACGCGAGGCCGGCTACGGTGTAGAGGTCGCCGGTCCCGTCCAGTGTGTCGGGGTCGTCGGCCAGGACCTGACGGCTGGCCACAGACGCCACCAGCGGGGCGGTGCCGACCCCACCGACCAGGGCGGCCAGCCACCCGGGTTCAGGAAAGGCGTCCGGATTGAGCAGCGCGATCCACTCGCAGTTGCCCAGATGCGCCACACCGATGTTGTTGGCGGCGGCAAAACCGAGGTTCGCCGTCATGGTGAGCAATTCGACGCCGTCCCGCTCAAGCGCTGCTTGTTCGGAACCATCGCGGCTTGCATTGTCCACAACGAGAACCCGCGTGGGTCCGAAGGACTGTCGCCTCAGGGCATCGAGGCAGCGGATCAGAAGTGGACCCGAGTTCCAATTGACGATCAGAACTCCGACGGTCGTCGGACGGCCGTAAACGCGATCGTTGGATCCAGTGATGCCGGAGGATACTGAAGTTTCTTCCAAGGGACCGTTGTCTTCCCGCACTGCCGAGGACCCAGAAGGGCACAGATGGGGCTGCGCGCGAGGGCCCGCCGGACGTCGTGGGCAAGCTTAGGCCTCTCAATCATCCGTGTATTCTGAGCGACGCCTGCTCAGTTTACAAGGATGCGAAAGTGCCCCCTTGGGCTTCGGAACTTGGGCGCTCGCTCTGCTTCGCCCGAGGAACTCTGCGTGGCGTTCATGCGGAACAGGGGAAGTGCAAATGAATCTCTTCCAAGGGACCGCTTGGTTAGAGAAGATTCCAGCCCCACTTCTGAAAGTACCGGATTCCGTTCCGGATGAAAGCAAGGGCCAGACTCAGCCTTCGATGGTGCGCGCGTCCCCACAAA
The DNA here is from genome assembly GCA_964520805.1 of uncultured Acidobacteriota bacterium. Taxonomy (GTDB): domain Bacteria; phylum Acidobacteriota; class Vicinamibacteria; order Fen-336; family JAGNNV01; genus JAGNNV01. Next base: position 20,563 of record CAZFQH010000017.1, read on the forward strand.
TGAATCACCGTGGCGGTGGGCAGACAGACGGTGCGGAACCCGGCCTTCTGCACCGACCGGCTCAGGTCCACATCCTCGAAATAGAGGAAGTAGCGCGAATCGAAACCGCCCACGCGTCGGAGGGCCTCGGAACGACAGAAGAGGAACGCCCCCGAGACAAAGGGGACATCAGAGATCTGGTCGTACGCCACATCGCGCATCTCGTAGTGATCGAGACGGCGCTGGAACAGAGGCCGGAAGTGCCCTGGCAGGAAGCGTCGCAGGAATAGGTCGAGAACGGTAGGGAGACGCTTGTTGAGGTGCTGGGGAGTCAGATCCTCATTCAGCACCATCGGAGACAGCAAACCGATATCCGCGTGCTGCGACAGGTACTCCCCGAGGGTTTTGAGCGGATTTCCCCTGAAGACGATGTCGGGGTTGCAGATGACGTGGAACTTGGTACTCACGTCCTGAAACGCGAGATTGTGTCCTCGACCAAAGCCGAGGTTCTCCGGAGCCTGTTTCAAGGAGACGGTCAACTGCGGTGGCGCGCTCCGGGCGAACCCTCGGGCGATATCCAGCGTCTCGTCGGTGGAACCGTTGTCCACGATCGTGAGGTTCACGGTCTGGCCGGGCTCGAGGGAAGCCGCCAGAGAATCGAGACAGCGCCCGATCACATTCCCGTTGTTGAAGGTGACAATCGAAGCGCTGATCACGAGCGAGCCCGCACCCGTCCCAGGTAGTACTCGACCGAAAACGCGAGGGCCGCCACCAGAATGCCCGGCCACGCGAGGTCAGGCCGCTGGTAGACAAGAGAACCCACGGTAGAGAGAACAAGGCCGGCCCCCACGAGAGCGAACGCCACCGCTCCATGCGGATCGCCAGGCCGCAGGAACTGCTGATACACGTGCTCGCGATGGGACTGACCGAGCGGTGCGCCGCGACGGAAGCGCCGCCAAAGCGTCTGAATCGGATCGAGGAGAAAGAGGGTCAGGCTGATAGCGGTTACAAGGACGGCGCGGGGGCGATCCGCGGCGGGTGCCAGCAGCGGCAAACCGGCAAGCAGGAAGCCTACGGGCAGACTGCCCACATCTCCGAGAAAGATTCGCGAAGGCCACCAGTTGAAGCGCAGGAAGCCCAGGAGCGAAGCGAGGAGAAGAGCGGCAAGCACAAAGGAATCCGACGACCAACCCGAGGCGAGCACGGCGAGACAAACCGCCGCGGCCTGACCCGCGGCGAGACCGTCGATGCCGTCCATGAAGTTGAAGAAGTTAGTGACCCCCACGAGCCAGATCACGGGAAAGACGAAGTCGAAGACACCGAGAGGGAAATTCAGCGGCGGGGGCAGGGGCATGCGAATCAACGGGCCGGTCACGAAGACGAGCCCGGCCGCGAGTGCCACTTCCGCGGCGAGACGGGGACCCACCGCAAGCC